>JAFGVK010000002.1 GCA_016938035.1 Deltaproteobacteria bacterium
ACAACAAAGCGCTGCGCTTCACGGTCGTCGACCGCGGGGGTGGCTCATGACGGGAGATCGATCGGTCGCAGCGGGCCGAGGTCCCTGGCAGACTACAACTGTGACGGGAGCGTGGGGTACGCGGACGCGGACGGTGACGGGTACCCCGCGTGCAGCGACTGCGACGACGGGAACGGCACGGTGAACCCGGACGCGGAGGAGGTGTGTGACGAGGCGGACAACGACTGCGATCTGCTGGTGGACGAGGCGGGCGCGGTGGGTGAGGCGCACTGGTTCGCGGACAACGACGGCGACGGGTACGGGGACGCGCAGCGGTATGAGGTGAGCTGTACAGCGCCAGCTGGCTACGTGAGCGACAGCCGGGACTGCAACGACGCGACGGCCTACGCGCACCCCGGCGGGGTGGAGGTGTGCGACGGGCTGGACAACGACTGCGACGGAGACGTGGACAACGACGCGACGGACGCCGAGACGTGGTACGCGGACGGTGACGCGGACGGGTACGGGAACGCGCTGGTGCGGGTGCGTGAGTGCGTGGCACCGCTGGGCTTTGTGTTGAACAGCGAGGACTGCGATGACGAGGCGCGGACGACGCACCCCCAGGCGACGGAGCGCTGTGACCTGGTGGACAACGACTGCGACGAGGAGGTGGACGAGGGGGTGACGACGACCTTCTACCAGGACGGTGACGGTGACGGGTTCGGCCGGGACGGGGTGACGGCGGAGGCGTGCGCGAGCCCGCCGGGCTTCGCGCGGGTGGGAGGCGACTGTGATGACGAGGACCGGGCGGCGTTCCCCGGCGGGGTGGAGGTGTGCGACGACGCCGACAACGACTGCGACGGGGAGGTGAACGAGGGGCTGACGCAGACGTGGTACCTGGACAGCGACGCGGACGGGTACGGGAAGAGCGGTGTGAGCAAGGTGGACTGCGAGCAGCCGATCGGCTGGGCGTCCGAGCCAGGGGACTGCGACGACGGGAACAGCGCAGCGAACCCTGGCGCGACGGAGGTGTGTGACGATCGGGACAACGACTGCGACAGCCAGACGGACGAGGGGTTCAACAAGACGTGGTACATCGACTACGACGGGGATGACTACGGCAAGACGAGCGTGGTGCTGACGACGTGTACGCCGCCTCCTGGGTGGGTGTCCACGAGCGGTGACTGCAACGACCTGGTGGCGTCAGTGAACCCTTCGGGTCACGAGGTGTGCGACGGGGTGGACAACGACTGCAACGGTTCGGCGGACGACGACGACGCCGGGGTGGACACGGCGACCTTCGTGTCGTGGTATGCGGACGTGGACCTGGACGGGTACGGCGACGTGGCGGACGAGTACGCGGCGTGCGCGGCGCCGGAGGGCTACGTGGGGGACGCGACGGACTGCGACGACAGCGTGGCGACGGGGGAGGAGATCAACCCCGGGGCTGAGGAGGTGTGGTACGACGGTGTGGATCAGGACTGCGACGGGGCGAGCGACAACGATCGGGATGGAGACGGGCACGACGCAGAGGAGCACGGCGGTGACGACTGCGACGACGAGGACGCGAGCCGCTTTGAGCTGTGCCAGCTGTACGAGTTCGCCTCGCACACCTTCACGAGCTGTGGTGTGACGGGTCGCAGCGGCCCGAGCCTGGCGCAGTGCCGGGCGCACTACAGCACCCCCTGGGACGAGAGCACCGCGAACCTGAACATGACCACCAACGGCATCCAGCTGTGGACCGTGCCCGAGACCGGGACCTACCGCATCACCGCCTTTGGGGCGGCGGGGCAGATGACCTCCTCGAGCTACACCGGCGGCGCGGGCGCGATGATGCAGGGGGAATTCTCGCTGGTGCAGGGCGAGGTGCTCCAGATCCTTGTGGGTCAGATGGGCGGGGCGAACACCACCCATGGCAATGAGAACGGCGGTGGTGGCGGGACCTTCGTGGTGAGGCAGGCGGGGGATGTCCCGCTGATCGTGGCGGCGGGTGGCGGTGGCGCTCCCGCGCGCTCCTACGGGACCTCCTGCTCCCGCACCTATGGCGAGGGTCTGGTGAGCATGAACGGCAAGACGGTCACCTGCTCCGGCAGCTACACCGGGACAGGCGGAACAGGTGGTAATGGAGGCTATTCGTACAACTCTGCCTCCAGCTACGCAGGGGGGGCGGGCGGTGGATTCTACTCCGGTGGAACCAACGGCTACCCCCACTGCGCGACCCCAGGGGGAGGCGCCTCGTTCCTCAATGGTGGTGTTGGTGGCGTGGGCAACAGCTGCTACAGCCCCGCACCAGAGGGCGGCTTCGGCGGCGGTGGCGCGGGCGGGCTCGGGGCCCCTGGCGGCGGCGGCGGCTACTCGGGAGGCGGCGCGGGGGGCTACTGGTCCTCCTACTCCGACTGGGGTGGCGGTGGTGGCTCGTATAACGTCGGGTCCAATCAGGCCAATGCCCAGGGGGCCAACCCCACCGCCGGCTACGTCTCGGTGACCCTGCTGTAGGCCGCTGCGGGGCGGCGGGGGGGGGGCGTGGTGAGCTGGCCCCTGTGTCCCCGTCGGCCCGTTGTCCCCTCCGGCCGGCTGTGATCCATGCCCCGGCCACGGCGTGGCCCGCGATGGAACCTCGTCTGCCGAGGGACGGGCCCACGACGACCGGCCAACGCCTACACCCGTCGGCCCTTCGGCGAGCCGGTGGGGACTCCCTGCGGCAGGCCTCCTGTCTGCCTGAGCGGGCTGTGAATCACACCCCTCCGGCCGCCCGTGCCTTGCTCCTCTCCCCCTGCTTTTGGGGGGCCTGAGGGGGTGCCTCGGAGAGGAGGGGAGCAGCGCGGGGGGAGGAGCGGTGCCGTCGTGGGGACCGCCGGCCGCCCTGCGCGTCGCCGACAGGCGCCGGACCGCGCTCCTCACGCCTCTTCGGGAGGCCTCGCCAGGTGGCGCCTGGGGGGGAGAGGCCCTGCCCCTGTCCGCGGCCGGTCCCCGCCCCTCGGCGCATGACCCGCCGCGTACCCGGCCCCTCAGCCTCCCAGCATCCCGTCCCGGAGCTGCCCGTAGGCGTCGGGGCCGATGTAGTTGCTGAACACCAGCCGCATGAATTCCACCCCGGGGATGGTGCCCAGGGCCTTGCCCTGCACCCGCAGGGTGGTGCCAGTGCCGGGGGCGTACTCCAGCTCCATCACGTCCCCCGAGTGCATGTCCACCAGCAGGCCGAGGAAGGTCGCGATCTGCCCCTCCAGCCCCTTGGTGCGGGGGTTGGTGGCGAAGCCCTCCTCGTACGTCGCCACCATCTTTGCGGCGGGAACGGACGAGTAGACGAACTGCATGCGGATCAGCTTGGGGACGTCCTGCTCGATCGCGGCGGCGCCGTCGTGGGTCTTTGCGGGCAGGTACAGGCCGCCTACGTAGATGTCGAGGAAGTACTTCTCGCGCAGGCCCAGCCCGTTGAGGACCAGGGGCTGCCCGGCGATTGTGGCGCTGTCGGACATGGTCACCCCAGCGAGCTCACCGGCGAGGGCGGGGGAGAGGGAGAGGAGCAGGGCGAGGAGCAGGGACATAGGGCCTCCGAGGGTGACAGTGGGGAACGATAGCACAGGCCGCGCGCTGCTAAGGGGGCGGCGGGAGCACTGGGGCAGCCGCCTGTCGGCTGAAGGGGTGAGCATCGAGATTCTGAGGGGATCCTTGGATCACGGTGGCGGTGGTTGCTCCCAGCGCGGGGTGGGGCGTCGAGGCGCTCGCGCTGTGCTCATCGCGGTGGAGCTGCCCGCCTTGGGCCTTGGACGCCCGTCCGATCCGCGCGCCCCGTCTCGGGGCGGGGCTCCCTCGCGCTGTGTGCTGTCCCGCCCGCTGGGGAGGGGGTGGCGGTGCAGCCTGACAACCCGCGCGGCGGCCACTGGCTTCCCCTCCGCCACCGGTCTGACGTAGGATGGCCCGATACCCAGGAGGCCTGACGATGATCTTCCGCGCCCTGATTCCCCTCGCCCTCGTGACCCTCGCCGCCTGCGGTGACACTGACAAGGAGGCCCCGAACACCGATCCTGTGGACCTGGACGCGGACGGCTACGCCGACGACGTGGACTGCGATGACGCCGACGCGGAGGTGCGCCCGGGCGCGGCGGAGCTATGCGACGGGGTGGATCAGGACTGTGATGGGCAGGTCGACGAGGACGCCTCCGACGCCAGCACCTGGTACCGCGATCGGGACGACGACGGCTATGGCGACGCGATGGACCCCCTCGCCGCGTGTGAGCTGCCGGCTGGCTACACCTCGCGTGACGGGGACTGTGACGACGGCGACGCCACCTTCCACCCGGGCGCGGCCGAGGAGGACTGCGCTGACCCCGCGGACTACAACTGCGATGGCAGCGTAGGCTACGCCGACGAGGACGGGGACGGCTTTGCAGCCTGCGAGGAGTGCGACGACACGCTGCTCGCGGTCCACCCTGGCGCGGTAGAGGTCTGCGACGGGGTGGACAACGACTGCGATGGCGACGTGGACACCGGCGCGGTGGACGCACGCCCCTGGTACGCGGACGGCGACGGTGACGGCTACGGCGCGGCGGCCTCGGTGGTGCTCGCCTGTGAGGCCCCCGCGGGGGCTGTGGCGGACGCGCGCGACTGCGACGACAGCGCCGCGGGGGTCCACCCAGGGGCCGCAGAGCTGTGTGACGGGGTGGACCAGGACTGCGACGGGGACGTGGACGACGAGGCCACGGACGCGTCCACCTGGTACGCCGACCTCGACGGTGACGGCGCCGCGGGGACGCGGGTGGTGGCCAGGGCCTGCGCGGCGCCCGACGGCTACCTCGCTCAGGCCACTGACTGCGACGACCTGGACGCCAGCGCCTTCCCCGGTGGGGGGGAGGTCTGCGACGGCGCGGACAACGACTGCGACGGCGCGATCGACGAGGAGGTGCCCGACGCGCCCCTCTGGTTCACCGACGCGGATGGCGACGGCCACGGGGCGGGGCGTGGGCAGGGCGCCTGCGAGGCGCCTCAGGGGATGGTGGCGGTGGGGGACGACTGTGACGACTCGGACGCCAGCGCCTGGCCAGGGGCGCTCGAGCGCTGCGACGGGGTGGACAACAACTGCGACACCAGGGTGGACGTGGGGGCGGTGGACGCCACCACCTGGCACGCCGACATGGATCGGGACGGGCAGGGCTCGCCCTTCTACACGGTCGAGGCCTGCGCTCAGCCAGCGGGCTACGTCGCGAGCGCCACCGACTGCGACGACCTGGACCCCGACACCTACCTCGGCGCGCTCGAGCGTTGCGACGGCGTGGATCAGAGCTGCGATGGCGCAGCGGATGACGGGCTCTATGGGCTGCTCGACACCTGCCCGGCCGAGAGCTGCCTGGACCTGCACCGGGCCTTTGGCGGGCTGGGGGACGGCCGCTACTGGATCGACCCAGCGGGCGAGGGGCTGGGCTGGGAGGTCCCCTGTGATATGGCGGGAGGTGGCTGGACCGGCGTGGAGTACGCTGAGGACCTGCCCTATATCAACCGCTGGACCACCGGCGACGCGTGGCGCTGGCTGCCCGAGGACCTGGTGACCGTGCTGCCGCTGGAGCAGATCGTCGCCCTGCAGGGCCTGTCCTCCGAGGGCCACCAGACCTGGGTCCAGCGGTGTGAGCACGTCATCTCCCACTACTATGTGGCGGGTGACGACTACAACCACGCGGTCTCGTTCCGCTTCGCCGAGGGCACGGTCACCGGCAGGGGCCTCGCGGACTACTCCCCGTTCGACATCGAGGTGGTGGAGGACGGCTGCTCGGTGAACGGCGGGGGCGACGCCAGCACCGAGGACGACCCCACGGTGTTCGAGATCTCCAGCCCCCTGGTGCCGGTGGTGAACATCCAGACCACCGACTCTGGCAACCCCGGCGAGTATTTTGGCTCGCCGCTCACCGCGAACCCCGCCTGGCTCCGCTGATTCGCGTCGGCTCTCCTGCGCGCCGCCCCCCTCCCGGTTAGGTGGGGCGGCCCTGGAGGTGCCCATGGGCATGTTTGATCAGCTGAAGCGCTCCTTTCTCGGCTCCTTCACCGGTAATTCCGGAGGCGCGCCGCTAGACCCCACCCGCCCCAACGACAACGCCCTGGAGGCGTGGGCCAGGGTGGAGAAGTACGACGGCGTGATCGAGGACGCCACGGTGGTCGGTCGCCACACCTCGCCATGCGGCGATCGCGTGTCCTACACCATGACCATCGAGGACTGGGTGATCAAGGACATCAAGTTCGAGATCAAGGGCTGCGTCTTTACCAGGGCCACCGCCGCGATGGTGGCAGCCAATGTCCAGGGGCGGACCGTCCAGCAGGCGATCGAGATCTCGGCAGGTGACGTGCGCCAGGCGATCCCGCAGATCCCTGACGATCACCCGCACCCGTCGATCCTGGCGGTGATGGCCCTCTACAAGGGCCTGTCGATCTACTCGGTGCAGAACACCGCGCACTGAGCGGGGGCGCCCCCCGTCGCCGTGCTCGGGGATCTCGCCCGGTGCCGCCGCGTCGCCGGGGTGTTCATCCAGCGGGCGGCAGGCCGCACCCGAGCGTGGCCGGTTCCCCGCATCCCCACCGCGGGGATCAGGTCGCCGGCCTGGACTGCCTGCTCGGCGCCCTCGGGGAGGCGGCGCCGCGTCGCCGGCGGGCAGCGGCCTGGCACCGGTCGGAGGAGGGGCGCAGGCGCGGTCGTCAGCGCGGGCGCCGGTCCGCTGACCTCTCGCCGCGAGGCCATGTTCCTACGCTCGTCGCGTACAAAAGTGCCCTTCCTCCCAAGGGAACGGCGGTCTCGCGCCGGCATGCCAGGCGACTCTGCGCCCGCTTGCAGCCTGGATGATTCGACGGGCAACTTCATCCGATGATTCCTGTGGAATGATGAGCCCCTCGTAAAAAGACCCACCGCTGCGCTGCCTCTCCCAGAACGCAGGTTCGTCCGCAGCACGTTGCGACGAAAATCGGCGTTCTCCCGTAGCGACGGCGATCTTGCCACGCGCAAAGGGGGGTCTTACGAGTGGCTCAATGATGAATCGCTGCCCTTGAGACTGTCCGGCTGATGGACCAGAGCCTCAGCGCGCGCTCGGGAAGAGCGAGGAGAGCATCCTCGCCTCTACCGTGGCGTGATCGCCCTGTGGCCTGATCTCCGCGAGCTGCACCTGGTCGCGGCCGATCGCCAGCACCACTACGCCCACCGCGGGGATCAGGTCGCCGGCCTGGACCACCTGCTCGGAGCCGTCGGGGAGGCCGAGGATCGCGCGGGGAGGCTGCGCCTCGGAGACGGTGGACACCAGCCGCACCCCCCACGAGGTGGGAAAGGCGCCCATGATCGGCGGAGGGGGGGGAGGCGCCGGGCTGACGGCCGGGGCCAGGTCCGGGATCGGCGCGGGGGAAGCGCCGGCAGGGGGGACGGGTGGGGTGGCCGTCTCGGGCGGGGCGGCGAGGCCTCCTCCCAGGGCTGCGGCTAGCCGCTCGGGCGACAGCTCCCCTGCGGCACCGTCGTCTGCACCGCGCTCGTCAAAGATCGCCGCGAGCTCTGGGTCCTGCTCTAGCACGGGCGCCGTGCTCGCCGGCGCCCGGTGGTCGATCACCGGCGCGAGCGGGTCGCCAGAGCTTGGCATGGGCTCGCACGCCGCGAGCCCGAGGATCACTGTCCACCATCCCAGGTGCCGCATGGCCACCTCCGTCCCTCTTGCTATCACCCACGCGCCCGCGCTTCCACCAGCGAGCGAAGGAGGTGCTGGTAGGGTAAACTGGCGATCATGGACGAGGTCACGCATGCGCCTGCTCATCCCCTTGCTCACGCTCACCGCGTGCACCGACTACAGCCTCCGCAATTGGGGCCATAACGACGAGGTCCCTGACGCGGATGACGCGAAGGACACGGCGATCTGGGGCGACACCTGCCCCGCGGACGACAAGGTCTACCCCGCCTACCAGGTCAGCTCGCTGACCGCTGGCTGCCAGGAGACCGAGCCGCTGCCCGACCTCACGGTGGTGCCGTCCGCCTGGTGCGAGGTGGACTGCGACGAGGATCGGCTGGTGGTGTGGGTGCAGGTAGGCAACAAGGGCCGGACACCGGCCACTGGGGTGAGGCTGTATCTGTACGCCCTGCTGGATGGGGAGCGGGAGCTGGTGGAGGTGCGGGAGCTGGACCAGCCGGTCGCTGACGGGTGGTACTCGGACTCGATGGCCTTTGACCTCGTGGGGCTAGAGGTGGACGACTGGGCGGCGGTGACCTTCCGGGTGGAGGGAGACCAGACCGACTGTGAGCAGGTCAACGACGAGCTGAACGTGGTGGGCCCCTTCTGTGAGCTGCTGCGCTGACCGCGCCTCCGGTGGCCTACTGAGCTGGGACCTGCGCGGCGGCGATCACCTCGTCCAGCTCGTCCAAGGTGAAGGGCTTGCGCAGCACGCCGCTGAAGCCGTCCAGGTCGCTGTTCTCTGGGGCGAACCCGGTGCACAGCACCACCGGCTGGGTGAGGCCCAGCACCTTGAGCCGTGTCAGGAGCTCGGCGCCGTTCATCCCGGGCATCAGGAAGTCGACGATGAGCAGGTCGATCTCCGCCCTGTGGGCGCGGTACAGGTCTAGCGCGGACGTGCCGCTCTCGGCGAGCAGCACCCTCCAGCCTCTGCGGTGCAGCACTCTGTAGAGCTGCCCCCGTACCAGCGGCTCGTCGTCCACCAGGAGCACCGTCCCAGGTCTGGCGTGCTGTCTCGCCAGCGCTCCCCCCTGGGTGACGGTGCCGCCCCCCGCTGAGGGCCGCAAGAGCACCTGGAAATGGGTGTCGCCGGGGCTGGACTGGAGGAGGATGTCTCCCCCGAGCTTGCGCACGATCCCCAGCACCGAGGCCAGCCCCAGCCCGCGGCCTACCTGTCTGGTGGTGAAGAAGGGGTCGAAGATGCGCTGCCGGAGGGCTGCGGGGATCCCCGGTCCGGTGTCGCGCACGCTGATCACCACGTACCTGCCTGGGGTAGAGCGCTCCGGGAGGCAGCTCTGGTTCATCTCCTCCGCGGAGAAGGCGCGGACCTCAGTGCGGACCTCCACCCTGCCGGTCTCGCCCGCGGCCTGCATCGCGTTGGTGACCAGGTTCGCCACCACCTGCTTGAGCTGGGCAGCGTCCGCCAGGACCGGCGGGAGCGCGTCCGCCAAGGTGAGCTCGAGCTGGGCCCCGCTCTTGATCCCTGAGCGGACCAGCCGGACCACCACCCCGGTCAGCCCAGAGAGGTCCTGCGGCTGGACGATCACCTCGGCGCGACCGGCATAGGCGAGGATCTGGCGCACCAGCTCCGAGGCCTGGGTCGCGGCCTGACGCACGTCCTCCAGCGCCTCTCGGGACGCTGGGTCCACCTCGAGCGTCTCGGAGAGCAGGGCCACGTTCCCGAGGATCGGAGTCAGCAGGTTGTTGAAGTCGTGGGCGACGCCGCCGGCGAGGAGGCCCAGGCTCTCCATGCGCTGGTCTTCCTGGAGCCTGCGCTGGTAGGCCAGCCGCTCCTGCCCCGCCCGCTGCTCGTCGGTCTGATCGACCAGGCTGAACAGCACCCCGGCGCGCTTGTTGAAGTGGATCGGGGTGGCCTGCACCGCGTAGCTGCGGGGCTCGACGCCTGGGGACTGGAGCACCACCTCTGGCGGCGGGGAGGGGAGGCAGAGGAGGTCGCGCAGCCGCACCTCGTCGCGGGTGCGCCAGTCGAGCACCTCCTCAGCCGCGGGGTTCCTGAAGACGATCTCACCCTCGTCCACCACCACCAGGCCCACCCCGCCCGCCTCCGCGAGGGCCCGCATCGCCTCCTCCGCCTGAGCCAGCGTCGAGGCGCTCCGGACCGCCTGCCAGCGGAAGCCCCAGGCGGTGACCGTGCCCAGGAAGACCAGCACCGTGTAGTTGAGGGCGATCTGGTAGCTGGCGTCGGCCGGCTCCGCCCAGGGGATGTGCAGGAGATCGGGCACCTTCTCCATCCCAAAGAAGATCCAGACCAGCGAGATCAGCGCAGCCGCCGCGATGGGCGCGATGGGCCCCTGGAACAGCAGCGCGCTCACCACCGGCACCAGCATCGTCCACACCAGCACCGGCGAGTGGAGCCCGCCCTGCAGGAAGGAGACGCTGCCGATGCTGAGGATGGCGCTGATCAGCAGCACCGCGGCGCCGGCGACGCCGTCCTTGGAGTACCGCACCAGCGGCGGCACCGTGGACCACACGGCCACCGACAGGCCGAGGATCCAGAACTCCGGTGCGGTCCAGTCGCCAACGACCAGCCTGGCGCTCATGTTGAGGATGGTGACCGCCATCGAGACGATGGCCAGCATCACCGTGAGCTTGGCCCGGGTCTGCGCCGCCCCCGACTGATCCCACAGCCCCGCGGGGACCCAGCGGTCCAGCGAGAGGAAGGCGATCTTGAGGGGAGATCTCCTGCCCATAGCGCTCCCTTGGGAGGTAGTCGTCAGTGGCGGAGTATAGCACCTCCTCCAGGCTGACTCCGGCTATCCCTCGAAGAGCATCTGGTACGGGCGTCGGATCCCCTCGGCGAGCTCGCCCATCCCCACGTTGCGGGAGAGCCTCGTGGTCTCTCTGCCGGCGAAGTAGACCACCAGGGTCGGCACCGCGAACACCATGTTCTGCGCCGCCACCTCCGGCTCCGCCTCGCAGTCCACGTACTGGAACGAGACCTTGGGGAACTCGTCGGAGAGCATCGCGAGCACCTTGGGTTTCAGCGCCTTGCAGACCCGGCACTCGGGGGTGGAGAAATAGGCCAACACCGCGTCTTCGGAAGCGATCAGGTCGTTGAGGTTCTGAGGGGTGCGCTTGGGCTGCTCGGTGGTCATGCTGCCTCCTGGGCGCACCGTCTAACAGGGATCCGGCCGGGGTCCAGTGAGGTCGATGGTTCGGTGAGCCGCCTCGCGTAGTGTAGGGGGGAGGTGCGCGATCGGCCGTCCCGGTGCCCTGGCTCGCGTGCCCTCGGGAGGCGTCAGGCCCTGGAGGAGAGGGAGTGTGGTCAGGATCGGGGGCGCCTGGAGCTCCCCTGCGTGCGGGCCGCCGGGGCTGGGGAGGTCCTAGCGGTGTGAGGCGCTGGTTGCCGGGCTTCGGACAGTGTTCTTCGCTTCCTCAAGCCACTGGGACGGCTTCGCGGCGCGGGGTGCCGGGCCGCGGATGGTGCCCTTCGCCTCCTCGAGACATCCTGGCGGAGTGACGGAGCGGCGCGGCTGACGGCGGTAAGCCACCGGCTGATGACGGTAGGGGACCGGGTGAGGGCGTGGGGGAGCGGCTGGTGGTGCAGGCGAGCAGAGCGGCTGACGAGGGGTGGGAGAGGTGGGGCTATGGGGGGAGGCTGACGGCGTGGGGAGGACGAGCGTCTGGCTCGGAGCGGTGGGGCTGACGGCGTGGGGAGGACCAGCGTCTGACTGGGTGCGGTGGGGCTGACGGAGGGATGGAACCGCCGGGCTGACGGAGGGAGGGAGCCGCGGGGCTGACGGGGGCGCGGTGCGGCGGAGGGCGCGGCAAAGCCCAGCGTCTGACGGGGCGCGGTGGGGCTGCCGGGGGGCGCGGTGGGGCTGCCGGGGGCGCGGTGCGGCGGACGGGGGAGCGCTGGGGCTGACGGGGGGCGCTGTGGGGCTGACGGTGGTAGGGCGCTGATACCCAATCCACTCCGACAGCATCGATGGGGCGGTGGTCCCATCGGAGCCCCCTATGCCAGCGGAGAAGAGGCTGGACCGATCGGGGCGGAGCGATGCTGAAGGTCCTCCTGGTCGGGCTGACGGCCTCCGAGCAGGGGGCGGCGCCAGTTCGGACCGACAGCCTCTTCCGTCGGGCTGACGATGTGGACTGGGTGTGAAGGGCTGCCGTGGGGGCTGACGGTGCTGGTGCGTGGCTGACGGTGCTGGTGCGTGGCTGACGGTGCGGGTGCGCGAGGCGGCTGACGGTGCGGGTGTGGGGCTGACGGGGCGGGGGAGCGGTTGACAGGAAATGCAGTTCGAACGCATCATGTCGTGGAACCACCCTCTTGCCCGAGGCTCGGCATGACCCAGCGCCCGGTGCGATGAGCGAGGCATGCGTCGATACCGGAGGTTTGTTCGTGCTATCACCACGCCGCGACGGTCTCCGGGCGTGCCGCGGGGTGCTGCTGGCCTCGAGCCGATCGGTCACAGTAGTTATGATGTCGTTCATAGTGTAGGACTTTCTTATCGAATCGACGGCTGTCGTGATAAGTCGGCGGACGCATGGGCCGAATCTCCTGGCTGACGGTGCCCGTGCGCGGGGCGCCTGACGGGGCGAGGGGGGGGCTGACGGGGCGCTGCCCCATCGCTCGCGACCCATGCGGGGGCCCAGAGCCTCGAACGGGTCACTCGGACCCGCCGCATGGATGCAGGTGCCTCCCAGGGCGCCGGAGGGTGCGGTCCGGTTTGGAGGTAGGGAGCGTGCTGGAGGAGGTGCAGGACGACGGGCGGAGAATCCGTGCGAAGCTTCGGTACGAGCGACAGGTGCGGTTCCCTGATGCCGCGCAGGAGCCCGCCGTCCAGGTCGCGCGGTCGGTGCGCCCTGGCGCTCGCCCAGGCCGGACGCCGTCCGCCGGGGCGGAGGAGGCGGTCCGCTCGTTCGGCCTCTCGCGAGGAGGTGGAGCACCGGAGCGCGTCGCTTGGCGCTGGGGGCCACCGGCATGAGGTGATGGGGGGGTGAGGCGCCCGTGGGGGCGTTGCGACGGTGGGCGAGGGAGCTCCCTCGCCCCCACCACGGGGCGGCGGACGGCATGGGGAGGTCCAGTTTGGGTGGCCCCACACCCCCTTGTAGCGCGGCGCTCGCGACGCGAGGCGGTGCCACGCCTCGGGCGCTCAGGAGCCGGTCGTTGCCGGCGCCGCTGCGGTGCCGCTGCGTCAGCGGACCACGCCCGGGCCTCAGCAACCAGGCGGGGCCCCGCGACCTCGACGCGGACGCTGGCGCCCGGCCCCCTCCGGCAGTCCGGCCCCTAGGGGACTGTGGCTGAGAGGGCGATCACTCTCCGCACGAAGTTCTGTCGGCTGAAGTCCCCTTGGGTCATCCAGGAGGTCCAGCGCTCGCGGGCCCAGCCGCCCTGGAAGGCCTCGCGGGCGATCACCTTGGGGGGCTCCCCGGCGGCGGCCCCCCGCAGGACGCGCCCTATCGCCTCCTCGATGCGGTCTGCCTTTCGGAGCAGCCGCGCGGTGGCGTCGGGGAGGTCGGCACCGTGGCCGGTGAGCAGGCGCAGGGGCTCTAGGGCGGCTAGCTGCCGCAAGGAGCGGGCGTGGGCGGCGGGATCCTCCTCGGCGAGTACGGCGGAGGCGCCGGACGAGATGAACAGGTCGCCCGACAACACAGCCCGCTGCTCGGGGTCGAAGAGCACCGCGTGGGTCCGTGAGTGGCCTGGGGTGGGCACCACCAGCAGGGTGCGGGCTCCAGTGTGTACCTCGGTGGGCATGGGGGTGAGCTCGCCGAGGTCGGGCACGCCCCAGTAGAGCTGCCGGTAGGGGAGCAGCAGGTCCACCCCCTCGGTGTGGCGGTCCTCGGGACGCTGGAGCCACACCGGGCAGGCGCGGCGGCGCTGTACCTCCCCCGCGTTGCCGGAGTGGTCCTCGTGGTGGTGGGTGAGGGCCACGCCTCGGATCGGTCGCCCCTCCAGCAGCCGGAGGAGGGCCCCGCGCGCGAGGCTATAGCCCGTGTCCACCAGCAGCTCGTCGACGAGGAACGGGGTGCAGTCGAAGCCGGCGCGGCGGGTGATCGCGGTGGACAGGCGGAGCTGCACCAGCCCAGGGCCGAGGTCGCGGGCCACCCCCCTCGCGGAGCGCGCGATGGCGGTGACGAGCCCGTTGGGGATGGGCACCGTCAGTCCTCTCGTGGAAGGGAGCGGGGCATGGTGGGCCTGTGGGTGGGGGTGCAGGTGGGGGGTATCCGCTGCGGGCCTGCTCCACCAAGGCCTCCCTGGCGCCTCAGCGCACCACGCGGCGGTCCTCCGCTATCCCGTGATCTCACGCGATGGAGGCGGCGGGGGCAGCCTCAGAGAGGGACCTTGGCCCCCAGCAGCCGCACGGTCCCCCTGCGTTCAACCCCTCGGCCCCATCCGCGCGCGCTCTCTGGCTCCCGCCGTGCCCCGCGTGGCGCCGACGAATTGCTGGTCATGGGCGAAACGATGACCGAGGCCGAAGCGTCACCGCGATAGGGATCGCGCAGGGCTGGGTGCGAGGAGGGCAGGACCGAGGCTCCGGCGTGCTGACGCTCAGGTCAGCGCTTGATCCCGTCATGCCCTCCCTTCAACCGCTCCATCGCGCTGACGCGCTCATTTCTACTCCCGCCCATGTTCGGGATGGCGCCGACGCTCCCCTGCCCGCGGGCGACAGGATGACCTTGGCCCCCACGACGTGGGCCTGTTCGTGATCTTGCCTATCGCCAATCCGGGGGGCCATCCCGGCGG
The DNA here is from genome assembly GCA_016938035.1 of Deltaproteobacteria bacterium. Classification (GTDB taxonomy): domain Bacteria; phylum Myxococcota_A; class UBA796; order UBA796; genus JAFGVK01. The sequence continues at coordinate 14,371 of JAFGVK010000002.1, forward strand.
GTGGAGGGGGCACGAGGGCGGGCGGTGGGGGCGTGGCCCTCCTCCGCCTGCCTGGGCTCTTGGGACCGCGGGAGGAAGGGGGCCAGAAATTGGGTGGGGCGCTCGAGCATCTCCCGCATCAGCGTCGGCACCGAGGCCTCGAGGCGACTCACCCGTTCCTCGGAGATGGGGAGGTGGTGGGTGGCGGTGACCGCGTTGAGGACCGAGGTCAGGGTGTCCCCCGGCTCCATATTCCACGCCTCCTCGAGGTGCTTCGCCAGGGTCCCGTGGTTCCGGTAGTGACCCTTCATCGCCATGGCCTCCAGCAGGTACATGGCGAGGGGCTCCCAGAGCTTCTCGATGCTGAGACCGAGGTTCGCCGCGACCTTCATGGACCTCAGCCGCTCCCAAGCCTCTTGGAAAGGGGCGATGTTGACCCTGTTGTCCAAATCGAGGGCGGCCGCGATGAGCCCGTCCAGCAGCTCCGGCGAGGCGGTGTGGGGGAGGCGCCACGAGGTCTGGGTCTTGGCGTCGATGTCGACCAACTGCAGGTTGGAACAACGGAAGCGGAGCGCCGCGGTGTCGAGACGCAGCGACCCCTGCCCCACGTCGTTGCCGCGGAGTATCAGGGCCTTGCCAAACCGGTGATCGCGGTTCGCCTGGATCATGTCGAGGCGCCAGTCGCTGGTGGTGGTGTTGTAGAAGAAGGCCCCGCGCTGGTCCCGGTTGGCACGCCAACGTTCCCGCAGGAGGACCAGGATGTCGGGCGCGGCGCGGACGTGGTAGCGATCGCTGACGTGGGCGAAGGCCTGATCCGCGCCCCCTGGGCCCTTGCGGACGAGCAGGCGGTCCTGCCCCCGCAGAGGTCTGCGGCTGGTGAGGTAGGCGAAGATCTCCGCCCGCTTCGAGGGGTCCAGCGCGAGCAGCATCCGCTCCCCGCCGCGGAAGGTGCGGGGGTGGTGGCGCAGGAGGTCCTCCAGCGCGAGCCGCTCCACAGGCAGCGGGCCGTCGTCGGTGATCAGGCCGCGCTCATCCATGCGGAGGCTGCCAGCGTCGAGGGTGCGGACGGTGTGCGTCCCGAGCGCGGCCTCAGCCTCCCACACCAGCTTGTCGATGGGCTGGAGCCTGAAGAAGTCCACCCGATTGAAGAGGTCTCTCGTTGCGCGGGACGCGATCGGGGGGGCCTGCCCCTCTGGATGGGGGTTGGTGTGCGGCGTGTCGCGCCGGGGCGAGGAGACCGTGTAGCCGATGAAGGTGCTCGGCGGGGGGGAGGCGAGACCTTCCGGGACGGGGGGGGTGAACGATCGCATAGTGGCTTCTTCTATGTTGGCCGTAAAACGGCTCTGCTAATACGATACCAGATAAATAGTTGTGTGTGTGTGAACTTACACGATTGCTAACGTTGGCGTCTTGGATGACTCGTTTTCGGTATCTGGTGGCAGACGAGGGAAGAGGTGAAGGGGTGTTCGTTTCCCTTTTGGAGTTTCTGCTTAGAAATATTCTCGGCGTTATACGCTGATAATAGATACGGCATGGGTGTAGGTGAGGTTTGGCGCGACTCAGGGAAATCAAACCCTGAAATGGCCCCGGCTCGGGTTTCGCCTCGGTCGCTGGATGAGAGGGCCTTACGGTGAAGACCCAGCGTGTGGCGCGCGCAGCAGGTGACGCTGCGGGGGCTCCCGGCCGGACAGGCGGGCGGCCTTCCTTGGGGCGGGTGGCCTCCTGTTCGCCGAGCGCCCCAACGGCCTCGGGGCGAGCGCTCCCACCGTCTCCCCGCACCGTGCCTGAACCCGCGGATGGACGACCGCGCGTCGAGGCCACAGGTGAACCGAGATCTTCGTGCGAAGCGCGGTGGCGCTCGTCCATCGCGAGGGGGACCTCGGGGGGCCCATGTCTACAGGAAGGGGTCGCGCGGCCTCCCGCCCGCGGTCTACGTCGGTCGCCCGCGGGTTCGGAGGGGCCCCGCTCCGTCCTCAGCTCGCCGCGGGCCACCGCCCGATCGGGCGCCGGGATGACAGGATCGGGGCCTGCGCCACCATCCGGTCCTGAGCGGGGGAGGCGGCCCCTGTGTCGCCTGGGTTCAGGGCCCACCACGCCCCGATGGGCCGCGGCGCGCCGCTCCAGGATCGGCCTGGCTCCCCCGGAGCTCAGGGGGGCTAGGCCGAGGACGCGGGCGGCTCCCTCGACACGCGACCGGGGCGGTGTATGCTGGGAGGGCTGGAGGTCCGATGGCCTGGTGGTGGTTCCTCTCTGTCGCGGCGGCGACGCCCTCCCCGCCGCGGCCGGTGCTGGAGGTGGTGGGCGCGGACTGCGGTCCCCCTGCGCTGGCGGCGGGTGCGCCGCTGGAGGTGACCTGGCAGCGTCAGGCGCTGGCCTGTTCGCCGGGGGGACCCTGCGAGCGCATCGAGGACACCGCCCTCTCGGCGCGGGAGCTGGAGCTGTGGCCGGTGGGCTGCGGGGCGCTCCTGTCCGGCCGCTTCGAGCGGACCAGCCGCAGCTGCGAGGGGCACCAGGTCTGGCGCTGGCGAGGAGCGCTCCCCCCAGGGCGGATCGAGGTGAGGGACTACCCTGACACGGTGGCCATCCTGGAGGTGTCCGGGGACCCGGTCCGGTGCGCCGACACCCCGGCCCTCAGCGACTGGAGGGAGGTGGACCTGGTCGACGAGCGCTCGGTGCTGCCCCTGCCGCTCTCGGCCCTGTCGGTGCGGGCCCTGGGGGAGGGGCGGTGGGAGGTGTCGCTGGATCCCCGTGAGGCGGGCGTCGCCCTCCTCGGCGCGGCGGTGCTGCGGGCGGAGGTGACCGGCGCAGCGCGCGCGGAGCACGTGCTCGCGGGCCTCCCCCTCGACGGGAGCGGGCGGGCGGAGGCGTCGCTGGTTCGGCGCAGCTGGGTGGACGAGCGCGATCGTCTGTCGCGGCGCCACCAGGAGTGCGAGCGGGTGCAGCACCACCGGCTCACCCTGGCGGTGGGGGCGCTCTCCTTCACCGGGGAGGCGGAGGGCGCGCCGGTGATCGCCCGGCGTCCCTGCGAGGTGCCGCGGTGACCGCGCTGCACCTGCTTGCGGGCCTGGCTTGGGCTACGGGGACGCCGCCGTCGGCTCAGGTGGAGGTGGTGGACGCGGGCTGCGCGGCCTCCTCCGCCGTCGCGCCGGGGGCGCCGCTGACCCTCACCTACCAGGTGGTCGCGCTGGCATGTCCCCCTGGGGGACCCTGCTCCCGGCTGATGGACGATCCGATCTCCGCCGAGGAGCTGGAGCTGTTCGCCGAGGGCTGCGCGGGGCCGCTGCCCGGCCGCTTCGTGCCCGCGGGGTGGCGCTGCGGGGAGCGCCCGGTGTGGCGCTGGGAGGGGGCGCTCCCTCAGGGCCACCGCTACCGGGTGATCGGCTGGCCCCCTGGCCCCTCCGCGTCGCTGACGGCGGAGGGGGCGCCGGAGCCCCTGCGGTGCCCCCCGCCGGCGAGGGTCGAGGTGACCCGTCCCTACGCCCCGGAGGGCTCGCGCGAGACCCTCGTCGACGCCTCCCTCGCCCTGGAGAGCCTCTCGGTGGAGCCTCTGGAGCCGGGCCATTGGCGCCTGCGCTGGGACCTGACGGTGGAGGACGTGGCACGCTACTATGGGGGCGTCACAGAGCTGATCGCCGAGTACGAGCGCGATGGCGGGGTGGCGACGGCCCTGGCCGGGCTCTCGCTGAGCGCCGACCGCACCAGGGTACAGGCCCAGCAGCGCGCGGTCTTCACCCGCACCCTGACCGGAGTGCTCTACCGTGAGGTCCACGAGGAGTGCGTGGTGCGGGAGCACACCGATCGGGCCCTGCTCCTCGACGGGATAGGGGCGCGCCTGCCCCTGCCCCCGCTGGACAGCGAGACGCGCCTCTACCAGCGCTGCCCCGACGTCCCGGACCACGCCTGGCTGGAGGGGCCGCCCCGGCCCGCGGTGCCTGTGGGGGTGGGTGGGCGGTAGTCCCGATGTCGATGGCATCCCAGCGTTCTTCGACGGCTCGCTGACCGCTGCTCCGCCTGGTGGCAGGCGGGCGGTGAACGGGCCCCTCCGGGCGCTCACGCCGCGGGAGTGAGCCACCGGGGCGGGGGCAGCCCGCGCGCTGCGGCGACCGATCGTCGCGCAGTGACCACCCGCCCAGGACCATCCTCCGGGTGGTGCTGGTGGGCGACATGGGGGGTGGGGACACCACCGCGGCATCCTTCGTCGATCCCTCCACGCCGGGGAGTGAATCACGCCTGTGACTGGTGAGGAGGTGGCCTCGGGGATGGGGGGGGCGGCCACGGACGGGGTCCTCCGCACGCCACTTCACCTAGGAGACCGGGTCCAGGCAAAGGGGGAGCCTGAACGGTAGCGTCGCGCTCGCAGCGCCGCAGGGGCGGTCGCCCTGCCGTCCCCGAGGTGGCGCTGCCGGCCGGGGCGCGCGCCGTGAGCGCGGTGGACTCAAGCTGTGCCTCTCTCGGCGACAGCGGCGTGGTCCACGAAGGTGGAGCTGCCGCGGGTCGCCGCCCCGAGGGTGGCAGGATGAGGTGAGGCGCGGTGGGCGAGCCCTGGGCCGCTAGGAGGAGACCGCTCGTGCGGTGTGCAGACGGGCGTGGACCCGGAGAGGGAGACGCCGTCTGCTTCCGGTATCCCAAGAGGCCGAGCGCGCCGGCGCCACACAGCGATCGGACGAGACGGGAGGGGGCTCGCTCTCTGCGGGGATCGGAGGAGCTCGCAGCGCGTGCTGGTGGCTCTCACGGCCGGCTCTGGCGCACGGCCAGGACTGGCGCGACCCTCCCCATCGGCCGAGGCACTGCGACGCAGCGCGGGCATGAGCGCCCGCTCGGAGGATCGCTCCGGCGGCGGGGGGGCAGCGCAGTCGCGTGGGGCGGGCCGGGTTGCGCTCAGCAGGGCGCGCGCGCGCTGATTTCGATAGAACCACCCCAGGAGGTTGCGATGGCGACACCCGCTGCTCATCCGATGCCCGGAGCCGCGCCGACCGGTCGGTCCCCCGCGAGGCCCTGCCCCCTCGATGACCGGCTCGGGCGCTGGGCGAGGCTGCTCCCCCTGACCTTGCTCGCCGCCTGCGCCGCGCCGGTGGTCCCCGAGCTTCCTGCGCCCTCCGCACCGGGGCTGATCCTCCTCATCCACGGGGGCGGCGATGACGCCTCGGTGTGGGCGGAGGGGGCGGTGGCCCCGGTGACGGAGGCGCTGGCGGAGCCGGCGCGATGGGATGTGATGGCCCTCGACTGGGCGGCGGACGCCGACAGCAAGCTCACCGCGGCCCGCAGGGGACGCCGCATCGGCGAGGCGCTGGCGGAGCAGGTGGAGACCGCTGGCTACGACGACGTCCACCTGATCGCCCACTCGGTGGGCGCCCACCTCGCTCACGCCCTGGCGCTGGGCCTCTCGGAGGAGCCGACGGTGCAGCTCACCCTGCTCGATCCTTTTGTGGGGAGCGGGTTGGTGCGGTGGGGCTACGGGCGCGGGCGCTTCGGCAGCGGCACGGATTTCGCGGAGGCGGTCGTCAACCGGGACGACGGCGTCCCCTCGTCGGACGGGTTGCTCGATGAGGCCCACGTCTTCGACGTGACCGCCACGCGCCCTAGTGCCCTGCTGACCTCGCAGGAGGGCCACCGCTGGCCCATCACTTGGTACCTCCAGAGCGCCGGCAGCGGCCTGGGGCTTGACCTCGCCCTCGGCGCGGGGGGCGAGGACCTCTGGGACAGCTACCCGCCGGGTGAGGCGTCGCTCCTCGGCGGCTCATGACCGGAGCTCCGGCCCCTCGGCCAGACGCGTGCCCTCATCGGATCACCTGAGGTCGTCGAGGCGAGGGGGCAGCCTACGAGCTCGAACCGCGGCCCATAGCGCGTGCCCCTCGCGCCTCAGGTCCTGGGCGCCAGGTGGAGGCAGGGCTCGACCGCCGCCGTGGTCGCCGCGTCCCGGCATGGTCGGAACAGGCGCACCGTCTCGGGGGTGGTGCGATGCCCAACCGCTCGCTCTGGTTCCATCAAAGCACGCCGCTATCCAACAGCTCCTGCGGCGCCTCAGGCTCGGCGGGCGTGAGCTCGACGGAGGCGCGGGCGGTGGCCACGTCCGCAGGGTCCTGGACCCAGCGGGAGAAGGTGCTGGCGGAGACCCCGTTGGCGCGCGCGAACGCGGTCATCGGGAGGGGCGGGGTCGTGTGCTGCCACCGGGTGACAGGGCGTCGGCGCTCGGGGAAGGGGGCGGTCATGGACTGGGTCCTCCGCACGCAACCTCGCCCGGGGCAACGGGTCCCGGCAATTGGCGGGGCTGAACGGATGCGCCGCAGGCGCAGTCGCGTGAGCGACCGAGCGCAGAAGGGGTCGAGGCGCCCCGTCGCAGCCCCCGCGCGCCCGCGCAGGGAGACCGCCGAGGTGCCAGACCTCACCCGCCCCGCCTCCGATCCTCAGCGCGACAGCGCTGCGCTCGCCGCCCTGTCCCCGATCGGTTGGACCGCCAGCGAGCGCGGGCGCGCGCACCCCCGATCCTGCGCGGAGGGGAGCGATCAACCCTCCTCCCCCTGGACCCCGCGATCCGCGGCAGGGTTCAACCCTCGGTCTCAGGGCGCCCGAACCTCACGATCACCCCGTAGCCACCGCAGCAGCTGCGCAGGCGCTCGCCCTCCGCCAGCAGCTCGGTGCTGAGGGGCCTGACGTGGAACCCCCTGAGCCAACGGTCGAGCAGCCACCCCACCGGGGAGGGGAGCCCCAGGTGATCGCCAAAGTCCACCACCCACACCGCGCCTCCGGGGGCGAGCTGGGCCCTGGCCGCGGCGAGGGCGGTGGCGGGGTCCTCCATCATCGTCAGGGAGTACGAGAAGAGGACCCGGTCGGGAGCCGCCCCGAGCAGGGCGGCGGCGTCGAGCTGCTCCCCCCAGCCCCGCTGGAGCTCCACCTGAGGCAGCCTGGCGCGGGCGTAGGCGAGCATCGCGTCGGAGGGCTCCAGGCCCCCGTACCGGGCCTGTGGACGGGAGCGGGCCAGCAGCGCCAGGTTCTGCCCTGTGCCCGGCCCCACCTCGATCAGGCTGTCCCACCGCTCTGCCAGCAGCAGACGCAGCGCGGCCCCTCTCCCGAAGAGGAAGAGAGGCCGGGTGAGGTCGTACAGGGCGCTCCCGTGCCGGTAGAACCGGTTCAGGAAGCGCCGGTGCGTCTCGCTGGGCAAGGGCCTCAGTCGAGGGAGGAGAAGGAGCGCTGGAACAGGTCGTTGAGCGCGGCCTGACCGACCTCGTTGAGGTACCTGGTGCCGGTGCCGGAGAAGTGCACGGTGTGGATGGTGGGGGTTCCGGAGACCCAGCCCTCGCCATTCCAGAAGAACCAGCCGTTCTTCTCCTGGTCGAAGACCCACAGCTCCTTGTTCCACATCCTCGCGAGCTCGACCGACCAGCCGGTGCCACCGACCACGGTGCCGTCGTCCTGGATCGCGCCGACCACGAAGACCTGCTGGGAGCGGCTCACCATGTGCCACAGGGTCTGCAGGACCTTGCGGATCAGGCTGCCCTCGGAGTAGGTCCGGTTGAGGCGGCGGGAGACGTAGACCAGCGACACGTCGCCGGCCACCAGCTCACTCGGGGAGAGCAGGTAGGTGCCGCGGGTGCGGCCCTGCTTGTGGCCGTCGAAGGTGAAGTTCACCTCGTGCAGGCCCCAGCGCTCGGCGAGCTCGCCGAAGGCGCTCTCGGTGCCGTTGGCGCCGCCTGAGTAGAGGGTGCAGTCCGCCGGGTGGGGGCGGTGGTGCTGAGCGTTGGGCCCGTTGCCCTCGCCCATCACCAGCATGGTGTTGGGGTCGAGCGCGATCGGGAGGTCCTGCTGCTCGCCGTTCTTGTACATCCGGATCCGCACCGAGCCGCCCTCGGGGCGGAGGTGGAGGCCCTTGGCGCACTTGTGGCAGAGCTCGTTCTCGAGCGGCTTCTCGTCACCCTTGACCTTGACCGTGCACCACACGCGGAGCCCGAGCTCCTTGGCGAGCTCGACCAGCCCGGCCATGTGGGTCTCGAAGCCCAGGGCGTCCAGTCCGTCCACCGCCAGGATGCGGGGCTCGAAGTGGGCGATGTCCTTGAGCATCTCGATGTTGGCGCGCAGCTGCGTCACATCAAAGGCGCGGTCGCGGTAGGAGTGGATCATCCGGTGGCGCTCTGCGGCGAGGAGCGCGGAGGAGCGATCGCGGCCCCCACCCTCCCGGGCCACGGCCCGGAAGATCTCGTCGTAGTAGGACCTGACGTGGTCCACCGTGTCCCGCAGGGTCACGTGGAGCACGGGCAGGTCGCGCAGGATGGCGTCGAGGGTCAGGTGGACCAGCAGGGCGCTCTTGCCCACACCGGTGCGCGCGACGATGACGCCGACCTCACCATTGGAGAGGCCGCCCTCCAGGTACTGGAGCACCCGCGTTGGGGTCTCGTAGGCTTGTTGGGTCATGGCTACTTCCCCTTCTGGTCCTGGAAGTTCTTGATGAGGGTCTCCGAGATGGAGTTGGGCACCCTCTCGTACCGGCCGAATTCCATGGTGAACTCTGCGCGGCCCTGCGTGTTCGACCTGAGCGTCGTAGCGTAGCCGAACATTTCTGCCAAGGGCACCTCGGACTCCACCGAGCAATACTCGCCTTCCTCCGTGGATCCCACGACGTGGCCGCGGCGCTGCATCAGGGTGCCCATGATCGCCCCGAGGAACTCGGAGGGGCCCTCGACCGACACCTTCATCACCGGCTCAAGGATCACCGGGGTGGCCTTGGCGTAGGTCTCACGCCAGGCGCCGCGGGCGGCCTCCTGGAACGCGATGTCGGAGGAGTCGACCGGGTGGAAGGCGCCGTCGTTGATGACGACCTTCACGCCGGTGACCTTGGCCTCGATCAGGCGGCCCTTGTCCTGCATCGAGCGGAAGCCCTTGTCGCAGGAGGGGATGAACTCGCGGGGGATGACGCCGCCGACGATCTTGTCGTCGAACTCGTAGTCGGCCTCCGCAGGCTCGATGTAGCCAGCCACCCGCGCGTACTGACCGGAGCCGCCGGTCTGCTTCTTGTGCAGGTAGTTGAAGTCGGCGCGCTGGGTGATGGACTCGCGGTAGGAGACCCGGGGCGGAGAGACCTCCACCTCGACCTTGTACTCGCGGCGGATGCGCTCGACGTAGACGTCGAGGTGCAGCTCGCCCATGCCCGCGATGACGGTCTCGCCGGTCTCCACGTCGGTGTGGACGCGGAAGGTGGGGTCCTCCTTCACGAAGCGCTGGAGCGCCTTGGAGAGGTTCTGCAGACCCGCGGACTTCTTCGGGGTGATCCCGTAGCTGACCACCGCGTCGGGGACGTGGATGGAGGTCATCGCCACGTTGATGGAGCCATCGGTGAAGGTGTCGCCGGAGCGGCAGTCGACCCCGAACAGCGCCACGATGTCGCCGGTGTTCGCCTCGTCGATGTCCTCCATCTGGTTGGAGTGCATCCGCACCAGGCGCCCCACCTTCACCTTCTGCTGGCGCGCGGTGTTGGTGATGAAGTCGCCCTTCTTGATGCCGCCCTGGTAGACGCGCACGTAGGTCAGCTGACCGTAGCGCCCGTCCTCGAGCTTGAAGGCGAGGCCCACGAAGGGCCCGTTGGGATCGGAGGGGATGACCACCTCCTCCTCGTTCGCGTCGATGTCGAGGGCGCTGTTCACGACCTCGTAGGGCGCGGGGAGGTAGTGGACCACCGCGTCGAGCAGCAGCTGAACGCCGCGGTTCTTGTAGGCGGAGCCCATCAGCACCGGGGTCATCCGGCGGGTGATGGTGGCCTCGCGGATGACCGCGCGGATCATCTCGGGCGTCTCGGACTCGTCGAGGATCGCCTCGGTCAGGTCGTCGGAGAACATCGAGACCGCGTCGAGCATGATCTCGCGGTACTCGGCCGCCTGCTCCATGAGCTCCTCGGGGATCTCCTTCTCGACGATGATGCCGCCGTCCTCACCCTCGAAGTACATCGCCTTCATGGTGACCAGGTCGACCACGCCCTCGTGGTTGTGCTCCACCCCGATGGGGATCTGCAGCATGACGGCGTTATGGCCCAGCTTCTTGATGAGCTGGTCCTTGACGCGGAAGGGGTTGGCGCCCTGCCGGTCGAGCTTGTTGACGAAGGCGATGGAGGGCACCTTGTAGCGCCGCATCTGCCGGTCGACGGTCATGGACTGGGACTGAACGCCAGCCACGCCGCAGAGCACCAGCACCGCGCCGTCGAGGACGCGGAGCGCGCGCTCCACCTCGATGGTGAAATCCACGTGGCCCGGGGTGTCGATGATGTGGACTACGTGATCCTTCCAGGTGGTGTGAGTGGCCGCGGACTGGATCGTGATCCCCCGCTCCCGCTCAAGCTCCATGGAGTCCATCACGGCGCCGACGCCGTCCTTGCCGCGGACCTCGTGCATCGCGTGGATAACATCGGTGTAATAGAGGATTCGCTCGGTGAGGGTCGTCTTACCGGAATCAATATGAGCGCTGATTCCGATGTTTCGAACCCGTGACAGTTCTGCTTGCACGGCTATCTCCTGGGGGTTCCCCTTAGCGTCGCCGCATCTAGCGTCATGGTCCCTCCCCGGCAACCGTGATTTTGGCTTTCCCCGCATCGCGCTGCATGGTAGGTGTGGCGGCGCACGACTGTGCGTCGCCTATCGCAGGAGAATTACATGAAGATCATGACCATCGCCGCGCTCCTCAGCCTGGGCCTCGCGGCCTGCTCCAGCTCCGAGCCCGCTCCCGTTGTGCCCGCCGAGCCCGCCCCGGCGGTGGAGGAGCCCGCCGTCGAGGAGGCCGCTCCCGTCGAGGAGGTCGCGCCCGTTGAGGAGGCCGCCGCCGTCGAGGAGGCCGCGCCCGTCGAGGAGGCCGCCCCCGCCGTCGCCCCCAAGGCCAAGGAGGCCCCCGAGGTCCAGGCGCAGCCCGCCAAGACCGTCGAGACCCTCAAGCCGATGACCCGCCCCGAGCCCAAGGCTGAGGGCGCGCACTCCGGTGGGATGACCCGCCCCGGCCGGTAGAACCCCTGACTCTGGAGGCCCCTATGCGCCCAACGCTCTGGCTCGTTGTTCTGACTGGTGCCCTCTCCCTCGGCTGTGGAAGCCTGATGGGTGGGGGGGATGACTACGATGAGTACCTTGAGAAGGAGATCGTTGAGGACGTCGTGGCCGAGGAGGTGGAGGTCGACGTCGTTGAGGAGGTCGTGCCGGAGGAGGAGGAGGTCGCCCCCGAGGAGGTCCCCGCCGAGGTCGTCAAGACCGAGGAGCCCCCCGCTGCGGTGGAGAAGACCACCCCTACCCGGACCGTTCCCAAGGTGCGGACCACTGGCCCGATGACCCGCCCCGGCACCAGGCCCACCTCTACCAGGCCCACGTCGGGCAGCTCCGGCTCCCACGGTGGGATGACCCGCCCCGGTCACTGAATCGCTGCGATCTCGGGCGTATAGGCCCGCCCTTCGGCTCGTCCGGGGGGCGGGCCTCTCCTTTGTGGGCCGCGGCGGGTGGCGTTTCGGGGGCGCCTGCATAGGTGGTCTCGGGAGGTGTGCTCATGCGCGCGCTGGTGATGATCCCCGCCGATCTCCGCGAGGTCGAGTTTCAAGGTCTGCCCCTCGAACAGTGGTGGGACCGGCGCTGTCGTGAGGCGGGCCTGAGCCTAGTCCCCTGCGCTGAGGGCGCCGCGCGGGGCGCGGCGGTGGTGGTGGACGGGCGCGCGGTGGGGCTGTCTCGGGAGACGCTGGAGGGGCTGCGTGAGGAGCCCGGCGCGGTGGCGATGCCCGGGCGTGGGGCGGTGGCCGTGGCCCTCGCTGGCGCGGGTGGAGGCACCTGCCCTGAGGCGCTCCGCGATCCTCTGGATCCGATCGACCTGCCCGCGGAGGAGCGCCTGTGGGCCGGGGACGCGTGGGAGCTCGCCCTCGCGGAGCGCGCCCTGCTGAGCGCGCGCCTGGAGCGGCTGGGGCGGGCGGGCGTGCGCCTGCTCGACCCCTCACGGGTGTACCTCGAGCCCTCGGTGGTGGTGGAGCCCGGCGCTTTCCTCGGAGCGGGGGTGGAGCTGCGCGGCGCCACGGTCGTCCGGGCAGGGGCGCGGGTAGAGGCTGGCTGCGTGCTGACTGACACCACGGTGGAGGGGGGCGCGGTGGTGCTGCCTTACTCGGTCTGCGAGGGGGCAGCTATCGGCGCAGGGGCCAAGGTGGGGCCCATGGCCCACCTCCGCACCGGCGCGGTGCTGGAGGCGCGCGTCAAGGTGGGGAACTTCGTAGAGGTGAAGAAGTCCGTGCTGCGCGAGGGGGCCAAGGCCTCGCACCTCACCTACATTGGCGACGCCGAGATCGGCGCGGACGCCAACATCGGCGCTGGCACCATCACCTGCAACTACGACGGCTTCAACAAGCACCGCACGGTGATCGGCGCGGGCGCCTTCATCGGCTCCAATTCCTCCCTGGTGGCCCCCATCGAGATTGGCGCTGGCGCGATCGTCGGCGCTGGGTCCACCCTCTCGCGGCAGGTGCCCGAGGACGCCCTGGCGGTGGAGCGGGCTGAGCAGCGGGTCCTTCCCGACAAGGCGCGCGCTATCCGCGAGAAGAACCGGCGGCTCAAGGAGGGGGGTGGCGCATGAGCGAGGAGGAGGTCCCCGGTCATCTCCAGGGGCTCAACCCCGAGCAGCACGACGCGGTCACCACCCTGGAGGGGGCGCTGCTGGTCCTCGCCGGGGCGGGGTCCGGAAAGACCCGCGTGCTCACCCGGCGGATCGCGCACCTGCTCCACACAGGGGTGGACCCGGAGCGGATCCTGGCGGTCACCTTCACCAACAAGGCCGCCCAGGAGATGAAGGAGCGGGTGCAGGAGCTGGTCGGCGAGCCGGGGAAGAAGGTCTGGGTGTCGACCTTCCACTCCACCTGTGGGCGGATCCTCCGCAAGGACATCGAGCCGCTGGGGTGGAGCACGCGCTTCTCGATCTACGACGACGACGATCAGGCCCGCATCATCCGGCAGATCCTCAAGGACCTCGGCTATGACCCCAAGGAAGTGCCCCCCAAATCGATCCTCAGCCGCATCGACGGCCACAAGAACCGCGGCGAGACCCTCGCGGACCTGAGGCGCCTCCACAGGGTCTCGCCGGGGGACGCGCTGCTGCGGGTGTGGGGCCTCTACGACGAGGCGCTCCGCGCGGCGGACGCGCTGGACTTCAACGATCTGATCGGTCACACCCTGCGGCTGTTCCGCGAGCACCCCGAGGTGGCCGAGCAGTGGTCCGAGCGCTTCGCCTATGTGCTGGTGGACGAGTACCAGGACACCAACTCAGTGCAGTACCAGCTGCTGCGGATCCTCACCCAGACCCACGGCAACCTCGCGGTGGTCGGTGACGACGACCAGTCGATCTACGGGTTTCGGGGGGCTGACCCCGATATCATCCGTAGATTCAAAGCCGATCATCCCCAGCACAAGATGATCGCGATGGAGCAGAATTACCGCTCCTCGGCGAACATCCTCACCGTCGCCAATTTCGTGGTGGAGCAGAATTCCGTCCGAGAGCGGAAGACCCTGCGCACCGCGGCGGCGCCGGGGCCGGTGGTCCGCCTGCTGGTGGAGGAGACCCCCTTCGAGGAGGCGGAGAAGGTCGCGGACCTCGTGGAGCGCCTCCACCGCCGCAAGGATCTGGCCTACGGCAAGATGGCGATCATCTACCGGACCAACGCCACCTCGCGCCTGTTCGAGGCAGCCCTCGCCAGGCGCCAGGTCCCACACAGGGTGGTGGGGGGGCGGAAGTTCTATGAGCGGAGAGAGGTCAGGGATATGCTGGCCTATCTGCGGCTGATCGTCAACCCGGCCGACGACGCCGCCTTCTTGCGGGTCGTGAACGTGCCCTCGCGGGGGATCGGCACCAAGACCGTCTCGGAGCTCCGGGAGGCAGCCGCGACCCGAGGGGAGCCGCTCCTCGCCTCGGCCAAGGGCACCGCGCTGGGCGAGACCGTCAGGGACAAGGCGATGCGGGGCTTTGTGGGGCTGATCGAGGAGGCCACCAGTCTGGCGAGCGAGCTGGAGCCAGTGGCGCTCCTCGCCCACCTGCTCGAGGCCACAGGGTACCGGGAGATGGTCGAGGAGGAGAACGAGGCATCCCGCAAGGAGAGCCTGGAGGCGCTGGCGCAGGACGCTCAGGGGGCGGAGCGCATCGGAGACACGCACGGGCCCCTGGATCGCCTGCAGCGCTGGCTCGATCAGACCGCCCTCGCCGGGCAGGACGAGGAGATCCCCGATGGGGGACAGGTGGCGCTGATGACCGTCCACAACGCCAAGGGGCTGGAGTACCCGGTGGTGTTCGTGGTGCAGATGGTCGAGGACCAGTTCCCGCACGCCAAGAGCAAGGAGAGCAAGGCCTCGATCGAGGAGGAGCGGCGGCTCGCCTACGTCGCCTTCACCAGGGCGATGGAGCGCCTCTACATCACCAGGGCAAGGCGTAAGGCGCTGGGATTTGGCGAGCGCTTCGGCAAGGGGAAGGGGAAGCGCGCCACCGAAGAGCCCGCGCTGGCCTCCCGCTTCATCCACGTCCTCCCTCCCGAGGCCTGCAAGGGGGACGTGCCTCAGGTTGTGACCGAGGACCCGGCAAAGACCCGCCTGGAGTCCCTGCGCGGCTTCCTGCGCGGTCGCGCCGAGGTCGAGGCCCAGCCCAGCTCCTTGGAGTCGCTGGACCCCCTGGAGGTGCACACCCTGAGGGAGCTGGAGTCGCTGGAGCAGCTCCAGGAGGGGGTCCGGGTTGTCCACCCGGCGCACGGGGTGGGGACCATTCAGCGGGTCGACATCGAAGGAACTCTGCCTCGAATTTGCTTGTCCTTTGGCGGAGAACGAGCGCGTTGGGTACCCGTGGCCCAAAGCCGGCTCAAGGTTGTCGTAGAATGACCGCCCAAGTGATACCTGTCTCAGAGACCTCTTCCCGGGAAGCCCGATGATCGTCACATGTCCAGAGTGCCAGGCGCGCTACAAGGTTGATGAAGCCAAGATCAAGGGACGCGGCGCGAAGATCTCCTGTCCCAAGTGCCAGCATGTCTTTGTGGTCTACAAGGACGCGTCGGGGGGGGAGGGCGCTGACGCCGGCGACGGCCCCATCGCGGATCGCGATTTCCACCAGGTGGGGGTCACCTGGCTGGTGCGCCGGGGGATGGGGTTGGTTGACGAGTTCAGCGACCTCGCGTGGCTGATGGATCAGCTGGAGGAGGGAGAGGTCGACCTGCGCGACGCGATCTCCTTTGACGCGGGCCGCAGCTGGACGCTGCTGAGCGCGGTCGCGGATCTCGAGGCCTTCTTTGAGGACGTGTGGGAGCGGGCGCAGCGCGGAGAGATCGACGCGTCTCCCGTCGACGACACCGGCGGAGACGAGGACGATGACGACGCCCCCACGACCATCGTGAACCGAAACGCCGAGCTGGCGGACGCCATCCGCCGCGCGGTGCAGGAGAGCGGGTCCACCCCTGCGCCGGCCCCAGTGAGTCCGCCTCCCGCGGCGCCTGCCGTGGAGCCCCCGGTGGCTCCCGCCCAAGACACGCCGGCGGAGCCGGCCGCTCCGGTGCAGCCCGAGCCCCCTGCCAAGGCCTCCGGCGAGCACGCCCCCGCCACCCCTGCTGCCTCCAGCGCTCCCCGCGCCCCGGCCGCAGCCACGCCGCCTGCTCCCGCCCCGGGGGGTGGCAAGACCGGGCTGATCATCGGTGTGGTGCTGGTACTGGTGGTGGTGCTTGCGGTGGTCGCGGCGGTGATGTCGGGGGCCTTTGCAAGCTAGGGGCGCTCCCCGCGTTGGAGAGGCAGAACCAAGGACCGGCGGGCGCCGTGCCGCGCAACCCGTCACACTGAAGGGGGCTCCCCGTGGATATTCGCTGTGAGCATTGTGGGGTCGAGCACCAGATGGAGATCCCCAAATGGATCTCCTCGTCGGGCAAGCCCTTTCGGTTCCGCTGTTCCGCCTGCGGCCACGCCCAGATGATGGACCTGGGTGTCCAGGGGCCGCAAGAGGAGCCTGTCGCCGCGCTGCCTGTGGAGCCCGCGCTCTCTCCTGGTGTGGCGGGGAGCCTGTACATCAAGCGTGAGGGGACGGTCTATCTGGTAAAGGACTGGGCCAACCTCCAGAGGTGGATCATCGAGGGGCGCCTGAGCCCCACCGATCTGGTCTCGGAGGACGGCGTGCAGTGGCAGCCGCTGGGTGATCGCCCCGAGCTGGGCACCTTCTTCCTCGCGGTCGAGAAGCTGGAGCACACCGCTCGCCAGCTGCGGAAGGCCCTCGACGGGGGAGCGGGTATGGGGGGCGAGACGCCCTTCTCCTCCGATCCCGAGGGGGAGCTCTCTGGCGCGCTCATCGACGATGACACGGGGGGAATTCCCACCGGGCTCCCCCCGCTCCCCACCGAGGAGCTGGGGCTGGACGAGGGCGACGCGCAGCCCCTTGCGCCCCCCGTGGAGCACCCCTGGTCTCTGGGCGAGGACCGAGACTACGTGCCGCCTCCCGCGCTCCCCGACGACGACGTCGCCTCCTATATGGGCGCTGAGGACGAGCTCCCCGAGTTTCCCCCTGACTGGGCCGAGATCGACGAGGCCTCGCTCCCAGAGTTTCCGAGCGGCTTCGGTGAGGCCCAACGGGACGGTGGCCCTGTGGGGGCCTCTGAGGACGATTTTCCAGCGGGCTTCGGCGCGGAGCCCGCGGACGATTTTCCAGCGGGCTTCGGCGAGGCGCCCGCGGACGATTTTCCAGCGGGCTTCGGCGAGGCGCCCGCGGACGATTTCCCCGCGGGGTTCGGCGAGGCGCCCGCGGACGATTTCCCCGCGGGCTTCGGCGCGGAGCCCGCGGACGATTTCCCCGCGGGGTTTGGTGAAGAGCCTGCGGACGATTTCCCCGCGGGGTTTGGTGAGGAGCCTGCGGACGATTTCCCCGCGGGGTTTGGCGCGGAGCCTGCGGACGATTTCCCCGCGGGGTTTGGCGCGGAGCCTGCGGACGATTTTCCAGCGGGCTTCGGCGACCCCGGGGCAGCCCCAGAGGAGGATGACTTCCCGGCGGGTTTCGGCGAGCCCGCGGCGGGCTCGGGCGAGCCCCCGGTGGATGACTTCCCCGCCGGCTTCGGCGCGGAGCCGGAGGACGATTTTCCCGCTGGCTTCGGCGCGCCCGCTCCGGACGGCGAGCCGGCTCCCGCCGATGATGGCGATCTTGATTTCCCCCCCCTCTCGGAGGGGCCCCCCGCCTTCGGCGCAGGGGCGCAGACCGTCTCTCCCGCAGATCCACCCTCCGAGGCACACCCCAGCAAGCCGCTCTACTTCGGCCACGAGGGTGACGACGCCGACCTGGGGGATTTCGGCGGAGACATGTCAGAGGACGAGGTGTTCAAGCCCGCGGGTGGGTTCCCGCGCTGGGCGATGGGGGCGGTGGGTGGTGTCGTGGCCCTGGTGCTGGCGCTCATCGGGGGCGCGGTGTGGGTCGACATGAACCGGGCCCCGGTGGTGCCCCAGGTGGGGTCCCCGCTGGCCGACGTGCTGCAGCCCAGGGAGGTGGCGGAGGCCATGACCCCGGACGCTCCCCCCCCGGTGGCAGAGGCCCCAGCGCAGCCGGAGGAGGCGCCTGCGGCTTCAGAGGAGGTCGCCGTCGCGGAGGCCCCCGCGCCTCGGCCAGAGGCGCCCCGGCCGGTGCCCGTGACCGTTCCGGCGCCTCGTGAGGAGCTCGCCGCGGCGCGCCCCGCCCCCGCCGAGCCGACCGCGGCCAGGACCCGCCCGGTGGAGACCGCGCGTCCCGCGGATCCCCCCGCTGCGCCCCCTGCGGCGCCGCCGTCCCCCTCCGCGGGGGAGCTCGTCGAGCAGGGCTGGGCCGCGGTGGACGCGGGGAACCTCTCCGGTGCCGGCAGAGCCTTCCAGTCTGCCCTCGCGAAATCTCCCAACGATACCGGCGCCCTGCTGGGACGGGGCTTTGTCCTCGCCGAGCAGGGGAAGCACGTGGACGCCAAGCCCTTTCTCTGCAAGGTGTTGTCTCTCGGGACCAACGCCGGCGACAAGAACGAGGCCAAGGGCATCCTCGACGGCGCCGGGCTCACCTGCCCATGAGGAGCGTTTATGGTCTCTGACATCCCCCACGAGAACGAGTATTTTACCCGTATTGAGCGCGAGAAGCGCGAGAAGCTGAAGGCCGCGCAGCAGCAGACCCAGCAGGAGGCTGAGCGCCAGGCCGCAAAGGATCTCCACTACCACCGCTGCGGAAAGTGCGGCGCTCCGATGGACACGCGGGTCTTTCGGGAGGTGGAGATCGAGGTCTGTCCGGACTGTGGCGCGGTGCTGCTAGACCCAGGGGAGCTGGAGCAGCTCGCCGGACCGGAGCGCGAGGGGGTCCTGAGCGGGGTCTTCGCCCTGTTCAAGGCAAAAGGCTAGCCGCTGAGGAGGGCCTCGCCCGGCGTGGGAGGATATGGGGGCGCCCGCTAGGTGGAGTGCCCATGTCCTGGTCTCTGGATGACAGCGAAGAGCTCTACAACATCCCCGCGTGGGGGCTCGGTTATTTCAGGGTGAACGAGGAAGGGCACCTGGAGATGACCGCGGGGGAGGGGCGCTCGATCGACCTCTTCAACCTGGTGGGTGATCTCAAGCGGCGTGGGATCGCCCTCCCGGTGCTGGTGCGGTTCTCGGACATCCTCCAGGGGCGGATCGACGGCCTAGTCAAGGCCTTCGAGGACGCCTTCACGGAGTACGACTACCACGGGAAGTTCCGCGGGGTGTACCCCATCAAGGTGAACCAGGAGCGCCACTTCGTGCAGGCGCTGGTCGCCGCGGCGCGGCCCCACCACATCGGCTTGGAGGCGGGCTCCAAGCCGGAGCTGCTGGTGAGCCTCGCGCACATGGATGATCCCGAGGCGATCATCGTCTGCAATGGCTACAAGGACCGGCAGTATATCGAGATGGCCATCCTGGCCCGCAAGATCGGCCGGAGGGTGATCCTGGTGGTCGAGAAGCCCTACGAGCTGGACCTGATCCTCGAGGTCTCGGAGCAGCTCGGCATCGACCCCCTGGTGGGGGTGCGCGCGCGCCTCTCCCTCGCGGGTGCGGGCAAGTGGGCGGGGTCCTCTGGAGACAGGGCCAAGTTTGGGCTCACCATCCAGGAGATCGTGGACATGGTCCACAAGATGGAGCGCGCGGGCAAGCTGTCGGCCCTCACGCTGCTCCACTACCACATCGGCTCCCAGGTCTCGGCGATCCGCGCGATCAAGAACGCCCTGCGGGAGGCCTCGCGGATCTACACCGAGCTGGTCCGGCTGGGTGCCCCTATGGGCTATATCGACGTGGGCGGCGGGCTGGGCGTGGACTACGACGGGAGCCGCACCGACTTCCACTCCTCGATGAACTACTCCGCGGAGGAGTACGCCTACGACGTGGTGTACGCCATCAAGGAGGCCTGCGACGCCGCCAAGGTGCCGCACCCCAACGTGGTGACAGAGTCGGGGCGCGCCCTGTCGGCCCACAACTCGGTGCTGCTGTTTGACGTGCTGGGGATGGGCAGCCTCGCCTCGAGCTCCGAGCGCCTGGAGCCCAGCGGCAGCAGGTCTGAGCTGGTGAAGGAGCTGGAGAAGATCTGGGAGAGCGTCGGCGAGGACGACCTGCAGGGCGCCTACCACGACGCGGTAGAGATCAAGGACGAGACCCTCACCCGCTTCAAGCTCGGCCTCGTCGGCATCGAGGAGCGGGCGGTGGTGGAGCGGTTGTTCTGGGCGGTGTGCCGCAAGGTGGCCGATTTCGCCAAGCAGCTGGAATTCGTCCCCGAGGACCTGGAGCCGGTGTTCCGCTCCCTCGCGGACACCTACTACTGCAACTTCTCCCTCTTCCAGTCCGCGCCGGACTCGTGGGCCATCGGGCAGCTCTTCCCGGTGCTCCCCATCCACCGGCTGGACGAGGAGCCCACCAGGCGCGGGGTGCTCGCGGACATCACCTGCGACTCGGACGGAAAGGTCGACCAGTTCATCGGGGCGCGCGGCACCAAGGACGTGCTGGAGCTCCACACCCCGGACGGGCAGCCGTACATCCTGGGGATGTTCCTGCTCGGGGCCTATCAGGAGATCCTCGGCGATCTGCACAACCTGTTCGGCGATCCCAACACCATCCACGTCACGGCGGTGCCCGGCGGGCGCGGCTACCGGATCGACCATGTGGTCGAGGGGGACGTGGTGCAGGAGGTGCTCTCCTATGTGCAGTACGACCGGCGGCAGCTCCTGGAGTGCCTGCGCAAGGACATCGAGGCCGCGACGGATCGGGGGCACCTCTCCATCGAGGAGGGCGCCCTGTTCTGGGACACCTACCTGCGCGGGCTGGACTCCTACACCTACCTGAAGGTGTAGGTCCCGCTAGGGGCGCGGCCCGCGGGGCGGCGTAGGACGCGACCGCCCCCCGCCAGGTCTACCCCGCCGGCACCCCCCGCTCCCCCACGACCTGGTTGGTCGGGGAAACCGAGGGGGGCCGCGCCATCCACCGCGGCAGGGCTCAGGCCCCCGAGAACTCCACCCCGTCGAAGACCAGGGTCGGCACCAGCAGCGAGGCGTAGGGCCAGGGGTCGCTGCCCACCTCCACCAGCTGCGAGAACAGGGTGAGCAGGTTGCCCGTCACGTTCATCTCGCCGATGGGGCCACCGATCTCACCGTTGTGGACCAGGTGTCCGCGCATCCCCAGCGAGAAATCGCCGGTGGTGGCGTCCGAGTTGCCGCCTAGCCACGAGGTGACGTAGATCGCGTCGCCCGCGTCGGCGAGGATCGCGGCGAGGTCCCTGCTGCCGGGGTGTACCACCCTGTTGGAGGCGCCGCCGGTGGTGGGAGCCAGCTCGAGCTTCCGCGCGTAGTAGGTGGACAGGTAGTAGTTCTGCAGCGCCCCGCCCCGGATCACGTCCATCGGCTTGGCGGAGATGCCCTCGCCGTCGAAGTGGCGCGAGGCCCAGCCACCGGGGAGCAGCGGCTCGTCGGTGATCACGAGCTTCTCGCTCACCGCGGGCTTTCCCAGGCGGTCCACCCAGAAGGAGCGCGACTGCTGGACCGAGGAGCCGCTCGCCGGTGCCAGGAGCTTGCTCACCAGGTTTTGCGCGGCCCTGGGGTCGACGATCATCAGCCCCTTGCGCGAGGGCCCCTTCTGGGTGCCCAGGCGCTTGAGGGCGTCGCTGAGCGCGGTGGCGGCGATCTCCTGGGGCGAGATCAGCCCCGCGGTGCCGCGGGCGCCGGCCCACATCCACCCCTCGGGGCGCGCGTCCCCCTCGTCCTGGATGGTGACCTCGCCGCCGTACCAGACCGAGGTGGACTCGCTCGTGCCGAAGAAGCCGTTGGAGGAGGCGGAGGCGCCCATCGAGTGAGCGTCCTGCACCCCGGAGGTGCCGGAGATGACCCGCGCATCGCTGTGCAGGCCCGCGTCCAGCTCCTTCAGCCACGCCAGCCGCTGCTCGACGGTGATCCCGTCGATGCTCTCGTCCACCAGCCTCAGATCGTCCGTGGGGCGCCCCTCGAAGAGGGAGGGATCGGGGATCTTGCGGAAGGGGTCAGGCTGCAGGGCCCTGGTCAGGGCCACCGCCTCGCCGATGAAGCGCTCTAGCGCCTCGGGCCGCAGATCGGTGGTGGAGTGGCTGGAGTAGCGATCGTCCACGTAGAGGGAGATCGACAGGCCGCGGGAGGTGTTCTCCTGCACCTTCTCCAGGGCGCCGTCGCGCCAGGAGTACTCCACAGACCGCCCCCTGGAGGCGGAGGCCCAGGCGTCCTGCGCCCCAGCGCGCTGAGCCAGCTCCACCGCCTGCTGAGCGCGCTTTCCGAGTTCCTCAAGCATTCTCGCCTCCTACGGTCATGCTCGACACCAGCACCGTGGGGAGCCCCTGCGAGACCGGCACACCCTGCCCGTCCTTGCCGCAGGTCCAGCCGCCGCTGTCCAGCTTGAAGTCATTGGCCACCATGGTGATCTTGCGGAGCGCCTCGGGGCCGTTGCCGATGATGTTGATGTCCTTGATGGGGGCGGTCACCTTGCCGCCCTCGATCAGCCAGCCGTTCTTGATGTAGAAGGTGAAGTCGCCCGCGCCGATCTGCACCTGCCCGTTGGTGAAGGTCTCGGCGATGATCCCGTGGTCCACCGCGGCGATGACCTCCTCGGGGGTGTGGGGGCCGTTCTCCATGTAGGTGGCGCGCATCCGGGGCAGCGGGGCGTGACGGAAGGACTCCCGCCTGCCGCTCCCGGTGCTCTCGACGCCGTAGTGGCGGGCCGAGATGCTGTCGTGCAGGTAGGACTTGAGCACCCCGTTCTCCACCAGCACCGTGCGCTGTGTGGGGTTGCCCTCGTCGTCCACGTTGATCGAGCCGCGCTCGTGGGGGAGCACCCCGTTGTCGACGATGGTGACGTGCTCAGAGGAGACCGACTTGCCCATCATGTCGGCGAAGATCGAGGTGCCCTTGCGGTTGAAATCCGCCTCCAGGCCGTGCCCGACGGCCTCGTGGAGCAGGATGCCGCTCGCACCCGCGGCGAGCACCACCGGCATCTCCCCCGCGGGGGGCCGCCGCGCGTCGAACAGGCGCATGGTCCGGTCCACCGCCTGGCTCGCCACCTCCTGCAGCAGCGCGTCGTCGTACCACTCGAAGCCCCTGCGGCCAGCCACGTTCGACCCGTTGGCCTGCACCTCTGTGCCCCTGCGGGCGACGGTGTTCACCCACAGGCGGGTCATGGGCCGGTAGTCCTCGACGATGCGCCCCTGGATGTCCGCGATCATCACCGTGTCGGCGCCGTCGCCCCAGTAGACGCTCACCTTGTCAATGGCCGGGTCGCCGGCCTTGGCCAGGGCCGCGGCGCGCTCGATGAGCGGCAGCTTGCCGGCGATGCCCACCTCGGACCAGGGCACCTCGATCGGGTAGTAGCTCGGGACCGGCGGGCGCCGGAAGGCGGTGGGCGCCACCAGTGCGCTGCCAGACGCGATCGCCGCCGCGGTGCGGGCGGCCGCCAGCATCGCCTCCTCGGTGAGGTCTTCGGTGTAGGCGTAGCCGACCTGATCGCCGATCACCACCCGCAGGCCCACGCCGAGATCGACGCTCGACGAGGCCTTGGAGATGATGCCGTCCTCCAGCGAGACCGAGCTGCCGGTGGCGTGCTGGAAGTAGAGCTCGCCCCCGTCGGCGCCCCTGGCGGTGAGCTCAGAGAGCACCCTGCGGATCATGGCCTCGTCGATGCCAAAGGCGCTCTGGAAGAACCCGCCCTGAGCGAGCTGTGCCGCCGCCGCGGGCATGGCCGCCTTGGGGCCGCAGCCGGCGAGGAAGCGCGGCATCGCGAGGATCGCGCTGCCGGCTGCCGCCGTCTTCAGGAACTGGCGTCGGGAGAGGGTGGTTACCATCAAGACCTCCGGTGTGAGGAGCTATCGTAGCGGATCGGGCCAGCCGGTGACAGCCACTCGTCACGGTCCCGACCAACGCGCACAAAAACTGGCAGGCTCCCGCGGCGCGGGCCCCCCCTGCCGCGGGCCTAGCCTAGACCAGCCCGAAGTAGTTGCGGACCACGTGGTCCCACTGAGCGGGGCCCGCCACGGGCTCCTCGCCCCGATAGCGCGCGAGGTGCAGCACCTGCTGCAGCAGGTCGCGGGGGTGGCAGTAGCGCATAGGGCGGTTGGCGAGTTTGTAGTGCCGGTCCACCAGGTACTTCACCGAGCGGGGGCTCAGGCGGACCCCCATGTGGGCGGCCAGCCTCTCCATCAGCTCCGAGAATTCGTACTCGTCCGGGTCGGTGACGTGGACCTTGTACGGGATGCGGCGGAGGAAGGCCTCGTCGGCCAGGTCGCGGGGCTCCAGGTTGGT
Organism: Deltaproteobacteria bacterium; assembly: GCA_016938035.1. Classification (GTDB taxonomy): domain Bacteria; phylum Myxococcota_A; class UBA796; order UBA796; genus JAFGVK01. The sequence continues at coordinate 38,099 of JAFGVK010000002.1, forward strand.
GGAGAGCACCAGCATGCACGCGAAGGGCACAGAGAGCTTGCGCCCGTCGGGCAGCGAGAGAAAATCCACCTTCTTCTCTAGCGGGAAGATCCAGCGGTTGAGCAGGTCCCGCGGCGCGGTCTTTCCCCGCCCGAAGTCGTCCACCACCAGCAGCCCGCCGTTCGCCTTGAGCTGCAGCGGCGCCTCGGTGATACCGCTCACCTGGTCGTGGGCCAGCTCCAGCATGTCGAGGGTCAGCTCGCCGCCTACGACCACGGTGGGGCGCACGATGCGGACCCAGCGGGGGTCCTCCGGGCCGCCCTCGTCTGGCGGCACAGCCTGGTGGATGGCGGGGTCGAACAGCTTGATCAGGCTTCCGCCCACCTGGATGACGTAGGGGATCCAGATGGTGTCGCCGAAGCAGGCGGTGATGCGCTCGGCGATGGAGGTCTTGCCGTTCCCCGGCTCGCCGTGCAAGAACATGGGCTGCGTCGAGGTGATCGCGGGACCCAGGCGATCGAGCAGGTCCTCGGAGATCAGCAGGTCCTTGAACGCCCGCTGCAGGTCCTCGGGTCCGGCAGAGGACCTGCTGAGGGCCTGTGCCTCCACCGACTCCAGGTAGGCCTCCCACGAGACGGGGGCGCTGCCCACCCAGGCGAGGTCCTCGCGGAGCTGCCGGGACTTGTCGCGCCCGCTCTCGCTGAGCTCGCAGATGAAGTCGCCCACCACGTTGGTCGCGACGAAGGTGACGTGCTTGGTCTCCTTGAGCTGGTGGACCACCTCCCGCACCAGCGGCTGGGGGAGCCCGACGTGCTGGGCGATGTCCTTGGAGGAGATCCGCCCCATCGGGAGGAGCACCCGCAGGATCAGGTCGCTCACCTGGGCGTTGGTGAGGCCCACCTCCCCCCAGGAGCGGGGCCTGCGGGGAAGGAACGCGGCTCTGCGGGGCGGCAGCGAGTCCCGCCCCTGTGGGGCCGCTGGCGCCAGGGTCGGCGCTGCCCTGCGGGGGCTGAGGGTCACCTTGGCCGCGGCCTGCTCTCCGTCCACCAGCGGCGGGGCAGGGGGGGCATAGGCCGCACCGCTGGCGGGCACGTCGTCGTAGAAGGATGAGGTGGGGGGCATCGCGTCGCGTCGCGGCCTGCGGGAGTCCTGAGGCTCTGGGCCGCGCATCGGGGGCGGCGAGGGCTGGCGTGGGTCTCTGCTCATGGGGTCCTCTTGGAGGAGGAGGATAGCACGCCGGCCTGCGCCCGCGGTGTTTGGGTTAGAGGGAGCGGGGAGGTCGCGAATGTTCACCGCACTGCTCTTCACCTCGCTGTCCGCTCTGGCCCAGAGCGCACCCCTGGATCAGACCGGTCATATCGGCGTGGGGCTGGGCGGCAACGCCTCCGCGGTGGGGATCAGCGCCCGCTTCGGCCTCGACGAGCTGGTGGCGGTGCAGGGGGTCCTCGGGGGGCACCCCGACGGGGGGCTCGGCCTCTCCGGCGATCTGCTGCTGCCGCAGCCCACCTTCTGGACCTCGCCCCACCTCCAGATGGCCTGGAGCTTGGGAGCCGGCGCTGAGATCGCCCTCTCGGACCGGGACCACCTCGCCCTGCGTGGGGTGCTGGCCTGGGAGCTGCTGCTGCAGGACGCGCCGGTGGAGCTCGCGCTGGAGCTCCGCCCTGGGGTGCGGCTGCTGCCCCACGGCGCGCTGGACCTCATCTCGGTGGGGGCCGCCGCGAGGTGGTGGCTCTAGGGCCCCCCGCGGGCAGGGCCGCCGTGGCGGCGCCGTGACCGCGCTACTCGACGTCCAAGAGGGAGATCTCGAGGCGAGCGAAGAGCATCGCCGAGCTGGTCTCGGTGTCGCCGATCCGCCGCTTGGAGACCCTCGCGGTGCCGCGGTTGATCTGCCAGTAGTCCGGGGTGGTCGTCCACAGGTCCGTGGGCACGATGATGCCCTGATCCTCGATCGGTGCTGAGCAGGTGACCGCCTCCAAGATGGTCCCGTTTCGCATGGCGTACACCTGCAGGATCACCCAGTCTACGTCGTCTCTGCTCCCGTCCCAGTCCCAGCTCAGGCGCATGTCTTGGACGCTGGCAGCGCCTCCGACGGTGTCGAGCCCGCCAAAGTCCAGCGGGCCCGGCGCGATGGCAAAATCGTCGATCTCCAGGTCCCCGTCGTCGCCGTCGAGCTCGGCGAGGGCGTAGTGGGCCCCCAGCGCGTAGTCGCCCTCGGTGAGGTCGCCCTCGAACACCTTGGCGCTCGCGATCCACGGGATCTCTATGCCTCCCCCAGGTCCCGACAGGAGCATGCGCGGCGCGCCGGGGTCGCCCGCCCGGTCGAGGAACAGGTCCCAGCTGAAGCTGGCGGTGGTGCACTCGCCGGGGCGGGTGGCGAACAGGTGGATGGGGGACAGGTCCGACGCGGGCTCCTGAAACCAGAAGGCGTCGATGTTGGTGGCCGGCGCCATGTCCTCCAGATCGGAACCGACGTACTCGAAGCGCATCATCCGCCCCAAGATCTGGATGTCATCGGGCACGTAGTAGTCGTCCCAGGTCCCTGGGAGGTAGGGCCAGCAGCCGGCGAGGGCGGGGAGCAGGGCCAGGGGGAGCAGGGAGCGCATCACTTCCCTCCGTCCATGAAGGCGTTGACGGTCAGGCCCACCGTGAGGGCCGAGAAGACGGCGGAGCCGATGGTGGCCCCGTTGGTGGCCAGGAACAGCTCGCGCGAGGGCTCCGCGTCGAACTGGGTCCTGGCGAGGGCGGCGCCGCCGTACAGGGCGCCCGCCACCAGCGCCGAGGCGAGGGGGCCCCCCAGGTGCGGGCCGTCGCTCTTGGCGGTGGGTCCGGACGGGATGCTCTTGCGCGCCGGGGCGCTGGCGGCGGGAGGTGGCACAGGGGCGGGGGGGCCCGGTGGCTGCACCGAGATCTCCGGGGCGCTGGGCGGGGTCACCACCGCGAGGGCGGGCGGTTGATCCTGCTCGACGAGGGAAGGCGGGGGCGCGTCCTCATCGAGGGCGGTGGGCGGCTCTCCCGCCTCTGCGAGCGCCTCCTCGGTGAGGACGTCCGCCGCCGTGGCGACGGCCTCCTGGACCGCGGGGCGCTCCTCTGCCTGTGGCCGCGTCTCCGGAGGCTGTGGGGGAAGGGCTGCGGCGACCTGGGCTGCGGCTGCCTCTTCGCCGGCATCCTCCTCCGCGGCCACCGCAGCCTCCGCCACCACCGGGAGCGCCACCTCGGGTTCGGCGACGGGCTCCACCGCGGGTCCCGCGGGTTGCTCCACCGCCGCGTCCAGACTCACGCGCAGCGCGTACCAGGGGAGCGGATCCTGCGGGTCCAGCAACCCGGTCCAGAGCAGCGCCCCCGCGGGGTCGACGATCTGGACGATGGAGGGGAACTCGGCGGGGCGCTGAGCGGCGGCGGTGCCGTCCACCAGCACCGAGTAGCCAGGGGCGACCCGCAGGTCGATCATCCCCGGTGAGGAGGCGTGCGCGGCCGCGTCCCACGAGCGCCACAGCTTGCCGCCCTCCGGCGCGATGCGGGCCGAGAGGGTGTAGTCGGGCTGGATGTGCTGAGCGGCCCTGAACGCGAGCAGGGTGGTGGAGCCATCGCCAAGGAAGAAGGCGCGCATCCCCTTCAGGCGGTGCATGGTCGCCGCGGTGTTGCTGGGGAGCGGGCGGTCGGCGCAGCCGAGCTGCTCAAAGACCTTGGCGGCTGTGTCGAGGAAGGCCTCGTCGTCCATCAGCGCGAAGGCCAGCATGGCGTCCTGCGCGTCCGCGTCCAGGGTCTGAGGGCTCACGGGCTGGGAGCAGTCGGCACCCAGGGCGAACGAGGAGAGGAGGGTCCACAGGGGGAGCATCGGGCGTCTCCGGGATGGTGACGGCTCCATAACGGATCTTCGGTCGGCGAACAGCGATCCTTGGCCGGGCAGGGTGGCCCTGGGGGCACCGTGACCTTCCGGCCGCCGCGGCTGCCCTAGAAGTCCTCGGGTAGGCCCATATATCCCTCGGGGGCGGAGGGCTCCTGCGGCGCCTCTGCGGGTGGCGGCGTCTCCTCTGGCACGCTGGCCTGGTCGGGCCGCGGTGAGGGGGGACGCCCCGGGACCTCCGGCCTCGGCTCCGCGGCGCCGGGGGGGGGCGCCGTGACCGCCGGGGGCCTGTCCACGCGCGGCGGATCCAGGCTCCCCGGGTCGAGGCTCCCAGGTCCCGGGCTCGCGGGGGCCGGGGTCCCTGGCTCCTCCTGCGGGGTCCCTGGCTCCTCCTGCGCCGGAGGGGTGGGGGCTGCCTCGTCGGGTGTGGGGAGCTCCACCTTCGGCGCCTGAGCGGGCGGGGTGTCGGGCGTGGGCTCCCAGAGCAGCGACATCACTCCCAGGGTCCCCCCTAGCGCCAGGACCAGCAGGAGGGCGATCGCGGCGCCCCCCAGGACCAGCACCCAGGGCCAGCGAGGGCGCGGGGCCTCTGCCGGCACCATCGGCACCTGGAGCGAGAAGGGGCTGCTGGCCGCGGCGCTGTAGGGCTCTGGGGCGGTCTCGAACAGGGCGGTGAGGTCCTCCAGCAGGGCGCTCATGTCCGGGTACCTGGCGCCTGGCGCCTTGGCCAGGCAGCGCCGGACGATGGGCTCCAGGCCTGCGGGGACGATCAGGTTTGGGTCCGCCGCGTAGAAGGAGGGGATGGGCTCCTGGACGTGGGCGATCATCGTCGCGGTGGAGCTGTTCCCGTGGAAGGGGTAGTGCCCGGTGATGGTGCGGTACAGGAGCACGCCCACCGCGTAGACGTCGGCGCGGTGGTCCACCTCCTTGCCCTTCACCTGCTCTGGCGCCATGCAGTGGGGGGAGCCGAGCACGAAGCCAGCCCTGGTGAGGGACTGGTCGTCCTCGGCGAGCTTCACCAGGCCGAAGTCCACCACCTTTACCTGCTCGCGCCCCTCCTCGTCGGTGCGGATCAGCAGGTTCGAGGGCTTGAGGTCCCGGTGGATCACCCCGCGCTTGTGGGCGTAGCGCAGGGCGGTGGCCACCTGGTAGAGCAGGCGCAGCGCCCGATCTGGAGCCAGCGGGCCGTCCTTGAGCAGGTCGGTGAGGCGGGGCCCGTCGATGTACTCCATCGCCAGAAAGAAGCGCCCGTCCTCCATCCGACCGAAGTCGAACAGGGTCACGATGTGCGGGTGATCCAGCGCCGCGAGGGTCTCCGCCTCCAGGCGGAAGCGCTCAATAAAGGTCTCGGGGCTCTCCGAGTCCTCCGGTGGGGTGAGGATCTTCAGCGCCACGGGGCGCTTGAGGTTGTCCTGGTGGGCGAGGTAGACCACCCCCATGCCCCCGCGCGCGATCATGCGATCGACGCGGTAACGCCCCGCGATCAGCTCAGGCGCTGCGGGGGAGCGGGTGGGGATGGGGGGGGTGCTCAACCTGTGAACTCCACGGGGGGTGCGTCATCGTATCACCGGACCCCCGCGCGAGAAACCCGTGGTGACGCCCTTGGCGCTTTCACCTCGGGGGACGCTGAAGGGAACCGACCTGTCTCCCGAAACCGGATATACCGCCCGCGCTCCGCTCCATCAGGGGGAGCTACGGGCGGGCGCTCCAGACCCGCGAAGGGGATGGCACGGCATGAACGGTGTCCGCAGCGCGCTCGCGGTGGTGACGCCCGGCCTGGAGGCGGTGCTCGAAGAGGAGCTCGCGCTCCTCGGGATCGAGGGCAAGGCCACAGAGGGAGGGGTGGTGTTCAAGGCACACCCCGAGTGGGTCTACACCGCAAACCTCCACAGCCGGGTCGCGGCCAGGGTGCTGGTCCGCCTCGGCTCGGCGCGGGTCCGCAACCTGGAGGCGCTGGCGCAGCTCGTCCGGGTGATGCCCTGGCGGGACTATATCTGGCCGGGGCAGCCGGTCCAGGTGCGCTTCTCTGCTCACCAGAGCCGGCTACGCCACAGGGACTCCGCTGGCAAGAAGGTCGAGCTGGCGATCACCGACGCCCTGCGCGGTCCGCGCCTCCCGGGGCCCCGTCCGCCGCGCGATCCCGCGATGGTGCTGGTGCGCCTCGTCGAGGATCAGGCCACCCTCTCCATTGACTCCTCGGGTGACCTTCTCCACCGGCGCGGCTGGCGAAAGGCTACCGCCAAGGCCCCGCTGCGCGAGAACCTCGCCGCGGCGATCCTGTTCCGCGCCGGGTGGATGCCCGGCGAGCCGCTGGTCGATCCCATGTGCGGCTCGGGGACCTTCGCCATCGAGGCGGCGACCATCGCTGAGGGCCTGCCGCCCGGCGCCGCGAGGGGCTTCGCCTTCGAGCGCTGGCCCTCCCTCGACAAGGCCCTCTGGAGCCGAGTGCGGAGCGCGAGGTCGGGCCGCAACGACCTCTCCGGGGCGCTGATCCAGGCCACCGATCGGGACGGCGGCGCGGTGGAGGCCACCCTGGACAACGCGCGCCGGGCCAAGGTCGGCAACAGGGTCACGGTGCGCGCGGTGGCCTTCGAGGAGCTGACGCCACCGGCGGAGCGTGGGCTGCTGGTGGTGAACCCGCCCTATGGTCGGCGGATCGCCAGCACCGGGAAGGTCTATTCCATGCTCGGCCGGGCGCTGCGGGAGGAGTGGGCGGGCTGGCGGGCGGCGGTGATCGTCCCCGACAAGCGCAACCGCGCGCCCTTGGGGCAGGGCTTCGAGGAGCTGCTCAGCTTCGACAACGGCGGCGCCCCTGTCTGGGTCTACGGCAGGCTGGAGTAGCGAAGTTTCGGTGGTACGGGGGCTGTCTGTGGTCCGTGTTGCGCGGACGTCGCCCCCAGGTGATCTTGAAGCCATCCCACCGCGGGTGGATGGTTCCGGTCTCTGAGGATGTGTGGCAGGATGAGCCCCATGACGCAGCCCCTGACAGCTTGGCACTCGTTCAGCCTTAGGAAGGCGGCCCCCGACGAGCCGTCGATCGGCGCTTACGGCGGCCATCCCCGTGGCATCAGACCCTCCGAGTGGCCCAGGTGCGCGGTCTGCGGCGCGCCCATGTGCCACATGGGGCAGCTCGACGCCGGCGAGTGGCTCGACCTGGGGGGCTACGCGCGGATGAGCTTGTTCATCTGCCACGCCACGGGCGGTCGCTGTGAGGACTGGGACCCCTGGAAGGGCGCCAACCGGGTGATCCTCCACAAGGAGATCGACAACTCGCTCTACGACGGGCCGCCCACCGTCAGGGTGTACCGAAGGGTGCTCCTCGCGGTCGACCCGCCCCTGGACGAGCTGGCGCTTATGATGCGGGTGAAGAAGGATGGCCTGCCGATGCGCGACGCCCTCCGCTCCCTGCGCCACGACAAGCTCGGTGGCGGCGCTGTCTGGCTGCACGGCGACTCCACCCCTAAGAGCGTGGCGGGGCAGGGGCCGATGACCCTCGCGCTGCAGCTCACGACCAGCCTGGTGCGGTTCGACATCACCCCCAAGGGTATGGCCTATGTGTTCCTCGACCCGCACGACCGCTCGCCAGAGGCTGGGCGTATGCTGTGGCAGGGCTCCTGATCGGCGCTCCGACTGACAACCGTCGACTTGGACAGGGCGCATTCGGAGACTTTCCGGTACAATAGGCGACACTGATGTATGGAGCCTCTATGTCGCGCCTGCTCTTCCTCGCTCTTGCCCTGCCCGGTGTCGCTCTGGCCTATGAGTCGGAGCCTCAGGACCTGCTCTTCTCGGACGCCTACGACGTGTTCTCGTCGGTGGAGTGGGACTCTGGCTGGCTGCCCTATGACTGCAACTCCTCTCCCGCGGCGGTGAAGTTCTACGTCGACTCGCGCGGGGCGGCCTACACCGAGATGGAGGGCACCTCCCACCTGACCTGGCCCGAGGCCCTCACCCAGCGCATCGAGGGGATCCCCGGCTCCGGCTGGTTCGCGCTCCACACCGATCTGGTGATCGGCGCGGACTACTGCTACGACGTGTGGGGCTACGCCGGCATGGGCACCCTCTGGTCGGAGGAGCTCAACATGTCGGAGGACGTGACCTTCGACCCCTTCCTGCTGGCGGGGAACCCCCTGCGCACGGTGGAGGTGGCGACCAGGGCTGAGGACTACCCCCCCTTCGAGTACAGCTACGCCGTGGTGCCAGGGGTAGAGATCGTCATGTCCATGACCTGGTTCCCCCAGGCCCGCGCCGCCCTCACGGGCAAGCGGATCGAGACCGGCGACGCGCTCATCACACAGGAGAACGCTGAGATCCTGCTGGACGTGCCCGAGGAGAACCCCGGCCTGCTCCAGCTGGCCTCGGTCTACTATGCAGACATCGACGCAGCGCTGGACCTGGTGCTCCAGCCCGGCCTGAGCCTGCACATCCCGGTGGCGGGGACCCTCAACATCGGCAGCTTCGACATCCCCATCGAGCTCGCCGCGGTCTCCGAGGAGCGGGCCTTCCCGGTGGTGGAGTACGAGCACCCGCTCCCCTCGCTGGAGAACATGATCGAGGGCTACGACTTCGGCGAGGTGGAGCTCGGCAACCTCTCCAACGCCTTCGTGGACTTCTCGAACATCGGCTTCATGGACCTGGAGGCCTGGGTCTCGATCGAGGGCAGCGACGCCTTCACCGTCTACCCCGAGTATGTGCACGCCACGCGCGGGAACATCGACGGGGTGGTGGTCACCTACGCCCCCGAGGACGCGGACGTGCAGAGCGCGATGCTGGTGGTCGAGAGCAACGACCCGATGCGCCCCCGCATCGAGATCCCGCTGGGTGGAAACGGCTTCGTGGACGACACGCCCTGCTACGGCGAGGGCGAGCAGGACGCCTCGCTGTCCTCTTGCGGCTGCTCCGCGGGCGGCGGGGCCTCGGGCCTGGGCTGGATCCTCCTGGCGGGGATCGGCGCCCTGGTCCGGCGGCGCCGGGCGCTCTGAGGGGGGAGGGCGCGCTCGCCGTCAGGGCGCGCCCCCTGCGGTCAGGGCTTCAGCCCCTCCCAGTAGGTCAGCATCTCGTCCATGGCGTCGCCGGTGCGCTGCACCCTGCCCCTCACCTCGTTCAGGTTGAGGAAGCGCAGGGCGTTGCCACCGAAGAAGGCGTCCCGGAAGGGCGAGAGGGCCTGGTGCTCGAACATGTCCTCGAAGACCTTCAGGTTCGACGCCGCGTGCCCCACCGCCGCGGGCATGTGCCAGTCCGAGCCGAACATCAGCCGCGTCTGCATCACCCGTCCAAGCCTGGGGTCCTTGAACAGATAGACGAGGTTGTCCCTCATCGTCTTCCGCAGCGTGTCTCTCTTTGTCCCCTCTTCGGAGAGCTGGGTGAGGTAGGACAGATCGGTGTAGACGTTGTCGAAGTCCGCGCACAGCTCCAGCACCTGCCGCGCGTAGACCTGCGCGTCCCAGTCCTTCGCGGCGTTGTACCAGCCGGGGTAGTGGACTGGGTGCTCGGTGGGCTTTGCGGGATTATCTTGGATGCTCGGGTAGTTCCGGTGATCTCCAGAGCCCGCGTGGGCGAGACAGAGGCGCAGCTTCGGGTAGTCCTTCAGCACCGCCCGCCAGCCCTCGGGCGCCGCGTAGAGGCCGTAGCTCGGCAGCGCCTCGAAGCCACAGGGGGAGGTGTGGGACACTACCGGTACGCCCTCCTGCTCGCAGTACGCATAGAGCGCGTTGAGGCGGGCACTGTACCGGGAGTCCGCGGGGTAGTAGCCCATAGGGGGGTAGACCTTGACCCCTACCATCCCCCGCGCCAGGCCGTAGTGCACCAGCTCCAGCGCGTCGGGCCTGCGGGGGTCGAAGGGCACGAAGCCCGCCAGCCTGCCCTTGTAGGCGAGGCCCATCTCGACCAGCTCGTCGACGCGCTGCTTCGGCGTCAGCGCCGTCTCGGGCATCGCCCCGTCGCAACGATAGCCCTCGTCCATGTCCATCATCAGGTGGACGATCAGCGCGGGCACCCTCTGGGGCCCGTACTCGGCGAGCAGCCGCCGGGGCATGGCGCCGCTCTGCAGGGTCATCAGCAGCAGGAAGCGCTCGATGTTCCCATCCTGCGAGCAGGGCTTGGGGGGCTTCTCTCTGTCGTCGGCGGGCTCGTCTCCCTGCGGCCGCTGAGCGCCGTAGAGCTCGATGGCCTCGCGCAGCGCCGGGGACCTTCGATGTGGCGTGAGGAGCAGGAGGGCCCTTTGCACCTGCGACCAGGTCTTGGCCTTGATCAGCGCGTCTATCAGCTGTGCATGGGAAGGGTCCTCGTTCAGCACCGCGATCTGGTCCACCAGCTTCGCGAACGCCCTGCCCCCTGCGGCCGCGACGATGGGGTCCGTGTGGAGCGAATAGAGTAGAAACCTTCGACCAATCGCCTCTACCGGCAGGTGCGCGTGGTTGAAGAGGTGTGTGTGTACGTCGATCAGCGTCATGTGCTCTCTTCCTCGCCGCTGTGGCGCGAGCAGTATCGCGCCACAGCGGGGAAGAGGGCAAGGGGGGACCGGGGGCCGCGCTGGAAGCCTGTAGGAAATGAATAGGAGCAGCGAAAAAACGCCGAAGATCGGCGGATTGCGCCACGGACAAAACGGGGGGGGGCGTCCGGTCCGGCGCTGTTCGCTACAGGACTTCTAGTCCAGCGCCGCCAGGATGCCCTTCACGAACACGTAGAAGTCCTGGCTCGACGGCACGGACAGGCGCTCGTCGGGGGAGTGGGCGCCGCGGATGTCGGGCCCGATCGAGATCATCTCCAGCCCGGGGTAGTGCTGCCCGAGCAGGCCGCACTCCAGCCCGGCGTGGACCGCCTTGATCTCCGCCTCGGCGCCGAAGAGCTCCTGGTGGACGCCCTGAGCCACCTTGAGGAGGCCCGAGTTCAGGTCCGGCTGCCAGCCCGGGTAGGCCTCGTCCAGCTCGACCGAGCCGCCCGCGAGGGCGTGCAGGGCGGTGATCGACGCGCGGAGGGACTCCAGGGCGCTGCCCACCGTCGACCTGGTGCAGTTGACCAGCTCCACCGCCCCGTCCGTCATGCGCACCACGCCGAGGTTGTTGGAGGTCTCTACCAGCCCTGGCACGTCGCGGCTCATCGAGGCGACCCCGGAGGGGTTGGCGAGGATCACCGCCACCAGCCGGGCCGAGAAGCTCTGGCTCCACGCCTGCGCCGGCACGGCGACCTCCTCCGTGACCACGGTCAGGCCCGGGTCGGTGGGCTGGAACTCCGCGTGCAGCTCGGGGAGCAGGCGCTCGATCAGGCCGCGCACCACTGGCACCTGCTCGCGGGCAAGGATCAGGGTCGCGCTCGCCTCGCGGGGCACCGCGTTGCGTTTGGAGCCGCCGGCGAGGTCTGCGAGCTGCAGGCTCACCCCCGCCGCCTGGAGCCGGGCCAGGGCGCGCCCCACCAGCTTGATGGCGTTCGCGCGGTTCTCGTGGATGTCCAGGCCCGAGTGGCCGCCCACCAGCCCCTTCACCGTCATGCGCAGGGCCACGTCCCCGATCGGCGCGGTGAGGTCGGGGCTGAAGCGGCTCATCACGTCGCCACCCCCGGAGCACCCCACGTAGATGGCGCCCTGCTCCTCGGTGTCGAGGTTGAGCATCCTGGTGCCGGTGAGGAAGCCGGGCTTGAGGCCCCAGGCCCCTGTCATGCCGGTCTCCTCGTCGATGGTGAACAGGAGCTCCAGGGGCCCGTGGACCGCCTCGGGGTCCTCGGCCACCGCCATGCCCGCGGCCACGCCGATGCCGTTGTCTGCCCCCAGCGTGGTGCCCACCCCCGTCACCCAGTCGCCCTCGAGCACCACGTTGATGCCCTGGCAGCCGAAGTCGAAGTCCACCTCCGCGTTCTTCTCGCAGACCATGTCGACGTGGCCCTGGATCACGGTGACACCGCGCTCCTCGCGCCCTGGGGTGCCTGGCACCCGCACCAGCAGGTTGCCGGTCTCGTCCCGCTCGCGGGCGAAGCCCAGGCCGTCCGCCCAGGTCTCGATCTTCCGCAGCACCGACTCCTCCTCGCCAGAGCAGCGGGGGGTGGAGGTGAGGATGTTGAAGTTCTTCCAAAGGAGGGAGGGCTCCAAGCCCTCCGGGAACGCGCTCGTCATAGTGCACCTCAGCAAGGGTGAGCCCTAACGCGTTGCGCCCCCCCGCGGGGCCGCCGCCGCGAACGAGCCGGTGGCGCCGTGATCCGGCCCGTGCTGCCCCGGCACCGTGAACACCTCTACCGGCTCCTTGCGCCCCTTCACCAGGTGCGAGCCCTTCGACACCACCTCCACCGCGTCCCCGAGCTGATCGCGGGTGCTCTTGGTGAAGAGGAGGGAGGACTGCACCACCTTGTTCAGGCCCTCCACCCGCGCCGCCAGGTTCACGGTGTCGCCGATCACCGCGTACTTCATCCGGTCCTCGCTGCCCACCCTGCCCGCCACCACCGTCCCGGTGTGGACGCCGATGCGGATGCGGAAGCTGGGCAGCCCCACCGCCTTCCAGAAGGCGCTGGTGCCGGTTCGCTCCCAGTGCTCGTTGAGGGCTTCCACCGCGTCGAGCATCCCCAGCCCTGCCCGCACCGCGCGCGCGGCGTGGTCCGGCACCTCCGCTGGGGCGTTGAACACCGCTAGGATCGCGTCGCCCTCGAACTCGATGATGGTGCCCTTCTCCTCGTGCAGCACCCTGGCCATCACCTCGAAGAACTCGTTGAGCAGCCCGATCACCTCGGTGGGGCTCATCGCCTCCGACAGGGTGGAGTACCCTCGGATGTCCAGGAACAGCACCGTGACCTCGCGCACCTCGCCGCCCCGCTGGAGCTTGCCCACGTCGGCGAGCACCTCGTTCACCACGTCGGGTGAGACGTAGCGGCCAAAGACCTGCCGGACGTGGGCTACCTCGGCCTGCGACTCCTCTAGCGCCGCCCTGGTGCGCGACAGCTCGGCGCGGATGTCGACCAGGGCGAAGGCCCCGCGGTGGGCCGCGTTCAGCGCGGTGGTGTCGGGGTTCCAGCGGTACTGGGCCTGGATCCACAGCCCCACCGGGATCGCCGCGGTGAACCCAGCCTCCAGGTTGGCGCGCAGGCTGCTGAGCAAGTCTCCCATCGACAAGCTGCCGTACAGGGAGCCGAACACCAGCCCGTCCGCCCCCATCGCGCCGATCAGCGCCAGGAGCAGCGCCCCGATCAGGGGCAGCCCGCGGTTGTACGCCCACTGATAGAGCACCACGATCACGACCGCGTCGATGCCCAGGGCGAAGGTGGAGACCAGCCCGCCGTAGACGTGGGGGTGAGCCCACCCGGCCCTGCCGTACTGGTCCAGATCGAGGGGGGTGAGGTGGGCCCCGAGCGCCAGCTTGAGCCCCAAGAGGGCCAGGTTGGCCGCCAGCACTCCCCCCACCACGTGCCTGGCCCGCGACGTGCCCTCCAGCGCGTAGATCAGGGTCATGCTGGTGAGCACGATGGCGAGGTGGACCACCGTGTACGGGACCGTGGACCCGAAGGGAGAGGGCATGCTGACGTGCAGCGGTCCCTGGATGGTGAGAAAGGCTAGGAAGACTCCGGTGATCAGGTAGAGCGGGGCCAGTCCGAGCCAGCGGCGCAGGGAGTGAGCGAGCACCAACACCGTGCTCCAGCCCAGGATCTCCAGCGGCAGTGTCCACGCGATCATTGGGCGGATGGTACCACGTCGACCCGGTCGAGATCGCGCCCGGTGTTCTGGTCGGGGAGGCCTCCGCGTCGAGGACGCGGGGCACGCGACAGGCTTTTACAGCGGGTGGCGCTCCGCTGCGGGGCGTCGCGCGGTACAGGAGCCCCCACGTTCCAGTACACCGTGGCAAGGGGGGGCGGCCCGCACATGATCCACCTGCGCGCAGGCATGAAGGTCGCGCTCTCGCCGATGCTTGTGGCAGGGGCGCTCGCGGCGCTCGTCGCCTGGCCGGTGGGGCAGGGGACGCCCTGGTGGCGGGGCGCCGTCGCCGGGATCGCTGGGCTGATGGTGACCCTGGGCGAGCCGGCCTGGGTGGGCAGGGGCGCTGCCCGTGCGCTCGGAGCGGTGGGGGTGGCGGCCGCGCTGCTCCTCTCGGTGGGGGCTCGCTGGGACGAGCCCGCCTTCGGGATGATCGCGGGGATCACTGGCGCCCTGGCCCTCCGCAGGGCGTGGGGCGCCGGGGACGAGGGCAGGCCCGGCGGGCTTGCGCTCACCGCGGTGAGCGCCCTGGCCCTGGTCGCCGCGCCCCACGCCCTCGCCCTCCCCAGGGTGCCGGTGCTGGGCGCGGTGGTGGCGCTGATGACGCTGGCGGCGTGGTCGTTGCGGGGGGAGGTCCGGCTGATGGAGACGCTGGCCAGGTCCCTCAGCTCCTCTGCCCGCATGTTGGTGATCAGCTTTGGGCTGATCTCCCTGCTCGGCGGGGTGCTGCTCGCGGTTCCCGGTGCCACCGCAGTGCCCGGCTCGATCCGCTTCATCGACGCCCTGTTCACCTCGGTCAGCGCCACCTGCGTCACCGGCCTGGCGGTGCTCGACACCTCGCGGGACTTCACCCTCATGGGGCAGGCGATCGTGCTTGCGCTGATCCAGGTGGGCGGGCTGGGGATCATGACCTTCGCCACCGCCTTCGCGGTGCTCCTGGGGCGCAGGATGGGCGTGCAGCAGGAGGCGCTCGCCGCCGAGCTGATCGGGGTGGCCGACGCCAGGAGTGACCTGGAGCGTGCGCTCCGCACTGTGCTCAAGGTCACCTTCCTCACCGAGCTTGGGGGCGCGGCCCTGCTCACCGGCCTGTTCTCCGCCCACGGGGACCCCCTGCCGCAGGCGGCCTGGCGGGGGCTCTTCACCGCGGTATCGGCCTTCTGCAACGCCGGCTTCGCCTTGCAGAGCGACAGTCTGGTGCCGTACCAGCACAGCCCCGCCGTGCTCGGGGTGGTGGGGACGATCATCGTGATCGGCGGGATGGGCCCGGTGGTGATCGTCGGGCTGCCCGCCCTGCGCCGGGGGAGCGCCACCCTGCAGACCAGGGTGGTGGTGTGGATGTCTGGTGCGCTGCTTGTGGGGCCAGCGGCCCTGATCCTGGCCTTTGAGTGGGGCCACACCCTGGCGGGGATGTCCCTGGTCGACAAGCTGTCGAACGCCTGGTTCCAGTCGATCACCCTGCGCACCGCGGGCTTCAACTCCATCGACTTCGGTGCGATCCAGCCCGCCACCTGGACCGTCTCGATCCTGTGCATGGTGATCGGGGGCAGCCCCGGCTCCACCGCGGGCGGGATCAAGACCACGACGATGGCGGTGCTGCTCCTGGCGGTGTTTGGCACCGTGAGGGGGCGCGCCGAGGTGTCGGCCTTCCGGCGCAGGATCCCCCACCGCACGGTGTACGAGGCCACCGCCATCACCACCGCTGGGGTGCTGTCGGTGGTGGTTGGGCTGGTGGCGATCCAGCTCACGCAGCAGCTCGCCGTGGATCAGGCCCTGTTCGAGGTGGTCTCCGCCTTCGGCACCGCGGGCCTCTCGATGGGGGCCACCGGGCAACTAGACGACGTTGGCAAGGCCCTGATCATGCTCTTCATGTTTGCGGGTCGGGTGGGGCCGCTCACCCTGTTCATCTTCCTCGCGGGTCGGTTCGCCCAGGCGCCCCGCTACCCGCGAGAGTCCATTCAGGTGGGGTAGCGATCATGGCGAGACAGCAGGTGCTGGTGGTGGGCTTGGGGCAATTCGGCATGGCGCTCGCCGAGTCCCTCTCCCGGCTTGGGACTGAGGTGGTGGCGGTGGACCACCGCCCGGAGCGGGTGCAACTCGCGGCGTCCATCGTCTCCGAGGCGGTGACGATGGACGCGATGGACGAGGCGGAGCTGGGCCGCCTGCGCCCTGGCGCTCGCGACCTGTGCGTGTGTGCCATCGGGGACGAGAACCGCGAGGCCTCGATCATCGTCACCGCGATGCTCCGTCAGATGGGCGCGAAGCGGCTGGTCGCGCGCACCACCGACGAGATGCATGAGCGGATCCTCCGCCTGGTGGGCGCCCACGAGGTGCTCAACCCCGAGCGCCTGTCGGGGGAGCGCCTCGCGGCCCGCCTTGCCTATCAGGGGCTGATTGAGGTGGTCCCCCTGGGCGACGATCTGTTCCTTACCGAGCTCAAGGCCCCCGCCAGCACCTGGGGCCGGAGCCTGGCTCAGCTCCACCTGCCCCACCGCTTCCAGCTCACGGTGCTGGCGGTGCGGCGGAAGGTCGACGGGGCGGGGGTGGTGCTCATGCCCGCAGCCGGTCTGGTGCTGGCCTCGGGGGACATGCTGGTGACCGCGGGTCCGCAGGGCGCGGCGCAGCGCCTCGCGAAGGAGGGCTGAGATGAGGCCCTCCGCAGAGGCCCGCTTCGGCCTGATCGCGCTGGTCGGCCTGCAGCTGATGACCTCGCTGGGGGGCGTCGCCCTGCTGGGGCGGATGAGCCCGGCGGTGGAGCGGATCCTCACCGAGAACGTGTACTCCACCGAGGCGGTGGAGGAGATGCTGTTCAGCCTCGCGGCGGGCGAGGGGGACCCGGAGGCCTTCCACGCCGCGTTGGAGCGGGCGAGGAGCAACATCACCGAGGTGGAGGAGTTCGATCTGATCGACATCGTCGAGCAGAAGGCGGCGCTGGCTGTGGCGGGGGATGGCCCCGCGAAGGTCGCCGCTGCGCAGGCGCTGCGGGAGCTGGGGGAGGTCAACAGGGCCTCGATGACCCGCGCAGACCGCGAGGCCACTCAGCTGGGGCTGGCGGGGGCCTGGGCCATGTCTCTGCTCGGGGTCGTCGCCTTCCTGGTGAGCCTGGTGGTGTGGGGTAGGCTCCAGGCGAGGCTGCTGGCCCCGGTGCTGGAGGTGGACGCGGTGCTGAGCGCGGTGCGAGCAGGAGACTCGCACAGGCGCTGCGCGGGGGTCGCGGTCTCGCTCCAAGGGGGGAGGCTGCTGGGCAACCTCAACTGGCTCCTCGACCGGCGGGTGGTCGCCCCAGAGGCACAAGAGGACCCCCGCCTGCGCGCCGCGGTGGTGGGGCTGGTGGATCGCTGGACCGACCGGCCGGTGGTGCTGTCTGACGGGGCGGGGGCGCTGGTGGCGGTGAACGCGTCTGGGCTGGAGCTGCTCCGTGGCGCGGGCGGCCCTGCGGCGATCGCGGCGGAGCTCGCGGGGGACTCGCCCCCCGAGGACTGGGCCCGCAGCCCGCTCCCGGGCGGCCTGTGGCTTGGGGAGGGGCCCGCTCAGCCGACCGCGGGAGGATAGGCTCACCACGCGGGTCACCGGTCCGTCAGCCGGACGGTATCACAGGACGCGCTTCATTATTCAAGAGGAACTATCTGGTGAAGTCGCTCGTCGAGCCTTCCAGGGTGTAGAGGGGCGCCGGGTCGCCAGGCCTGTCGACGTGTGGCTGCCGTTCCTTTGGGAGGAAGTGTACTTTTGTGCGCGACGAGGGTAGGAGACAGGACCCGCGTCGAGAGGCCACCGAATCGGTGCCAGAGGAGCCCATGCGCGCAGAACCCTACGTCACGCCCGACACGCTGCCCGTCCGCACCGCCGCCTGGCTGGAGCAGGTCCGAGGTGCGGTGGCCCCGCGCCCCTGGCTGCGCCTGGACCCCTCGCGCTGCGCCCTGCTGGTGGTGGACATGAACCGCTACTTCGCCCACCCCGACGGGGCCTCGTACCTCCCGGCCTCTGCGGCGGTGCTGCCCCGGATCCTGTCGCTGCTCGGCGCGTGGCGGGAGCTAGGCGCCCCGGTCGCCTTCACTCGACACGGGCACCGTGGGCCGGGCGACGCCGGGATGCTGGGGCGCTTCTACCGTGGCTGGATCCGCGCCGACCAGCCAGAGGCGGAGCTGCTGCCCGAGCTGTCGCCTCGCGAGGGCGAGGCGGTGTTCCCCAAGACCACCTACGACGCCTTCCTCGGCACCGGGCTGGAGAGCTGGCTGCAGGCGCGTGGGGTGGACCAGGTGCTGATCACCGGGGTGCTCACGCAGATGTGCTGCGAGACGAGCGCCCGCGCCGCCTTCACCAGGGGCTTCGAGGTGTATCTGCCGGCGGACGGCACCGCCACCACCCACGAGGCGACCCACCTCTGCTCCCTGACCGGCCTCGCCGGTGCGGTCGCGGTGGTGATGTCGACCGAGGAGGTCCTGGCGACGTGCGCGAGGTCCTGATCATCGGCGCGGGCCCCGCGGGGGTCGCCGCCGCGGTGCAGCTTCGCCGCCTGGGCAGGGGGGTGCGGCTGGTGGACCGCTCCGGGCGGGCGGGAGGGCTGGTGGAGCAGGCCTGGCGGGTCGAGAACCACCCCCTGCTGCCGCCCACCCCGGGGCCGCAGGTGGCGGCGCTGCTCCGGGAGCACCTGGCTCGCTTCGGCCTGAGGGTGGAGCGGCGCGAGGTCCAGCGCCTGCGGCGGGAGGGCGAGCGCTGGGTGGCGGAGTGTTCACAGGGCGCGGTGGAGGCTGAGCAGGTGGTTCTGGCCTGCGGCACCGCTCCCGCCCCGCTCTGGCTGGCGGACGGGACCCTGATCCCCGATCTCAGCGCCCGCGCCCTGCTCGCGGCCGGGGTTCCGGGCAGGGCGCTGGTGGTGGGCGGCGGCGAGGCGGCCCTCGATCAGGCCCTCACGCTGGCGGACGCGGGGGTGGAGGTGCTGGTGGCGGTGCGCGGCGGGTCCTTGCGGGCGAGGGGGCGACTGGTGGCGGCGGTGGACGCCCACCCTGGCGTCTCCGTGGGGTATTGGCTCACGCTGGCGGCGGCGGAGGGGCGCCTGCGCCTTAGCGACGGTCGGTGGTGGGACGACCCGGTGCTCCCTGCGGTGGGCAGGGTGCCCCTCCCGCTGCTGGACGTGTTACCCGGCCCGGCCCTGCACCTCGTCGGCGACGCTGCGCGAGGGACCCTGGGGCAAGTGGGCATAGCGATCGGGGACGGGCTCGCGGTGGCGGGCCGCATCGGAGGCAGCGGTGAGGATCCTGAGCACACAGGGCAATGACGAGCTGGCACGGGTCTTTGTGGCCGAGCTGGGCGCGGGGCGGCGGCTGGAGTTCGTCGAGTCGCTCCAGCCCCCGCATACCCGCGACGAGAAATGGGTGCTGATCGTCTCCACCCTCCTCGGCTGCCCGGTGGGCTGCCCCTTCTGCGACGCGGGCGGTGGGTACAGAGGCAAGCTCTCGGGCGAGGACATCCTGGCGCAGATCACCTGGCTGATCGCGCGGCGGTACCCCGATCTGCGCGTCCCCTCAAGAATGCTGAAGATCCAGCTCGCCAGGATGGGGGAGCCAGCACTCAACGATGGGGTGCTCGACGCGCTGGAGGCGCTGCCGTCCCGCATCGACGCTCCTGGGCTGCTACCGTCACTCTCCACGGTGGCGCCGATCAAGCCGGCCTTCTTCGAGCGGCTGGCAGACATCAAGCGCCGCGTCTATCCCAGCGGGAGGTTTCAGCTCCAGTTCTCGCTCCACACCACCGATCCCGCGCGACGGCGAGAGCTGGTGCCGATCCGCACCTGGAGCTTCGCCGAGATGGCGGCCTATGGCGAGTCCTTCCGCGGCCCCGGCGACCGGCTGGTGACGCTCAATTTTGCCGCGGCGGCGGACTCTCCGTTGGATCCTTCCGCCTTGCTGGAGCACTTCGATCCGGAGCACTTCCTGGTGAAGCTCACCCCGATCAACCCCACCAGGCGGGCTGGCGAGCGGGGGCTGGTGAGCGCGATAGACCCAGAGGATCACGCCCGCAACGCAGCGCTGGTCGAGGGGTTCGAGCGCGCTGGCTACCGCACGATTCTCTCGATCGGCGAGCTGGACGAGAACCGTATAGGATCCAATTGCGGGATGTACCTGGACCGCTACGA
The DNA here is from genome assembly GCA_016938035.1 of Deltaproteobacteria bacterium. Taxonomy (GTDB): domain Bacteria; phylum Myxococcota_A; class UBA796; order UBA796; genus JAFGVK01. Next base: position 57,719 of record JAFGVK010000002.1, read on the forward strand.
GGCAGCGGAGGCGTGATCCCCGAGGGGCCCGCGTCGCGGCGGCCCCGCGCCTTGGTCATCGGCGAGCGATAGCGATAGCTGACAGCGCGACCTCCCCCTGGGGCCGCCTCATTCTCTTGGACAAACGGAGCTGTTTATGGACCTCCAGGCGATGCTGGCCAACGGAGAGATCGAGGCCTTCAACAAGGCCCGCGACGAGGTGAGACGGGTCGAGCTGTTCGCGGCGGACCTCCCCGGCGCCCCCATGGCGCGGGCCGACCTGAGCGGGGCCGACATGGCCAAGTCCGACCTCTCAGAGGCGGACCTCACCGGCGCGACGCTGGTGAAGGCGAACCTCTCGGGCATCGACGGGGGGCAGCTGAAGCTGACTCAGGCCCTCGCGGTGCGGGTCAACCTCGGCGAGGCCTGGCTGGAGGAGGCTGATCTGAGCGGTGGCGACTTCACCAAGGCCAACTTCACCGAGGCGAGCCTCTCGCGAACTGTCGCGGTGGGGGCGGTCTTCACCAGGGCGAACCTCAAGCAAGCGGAGGCCCGCGAGGCGCGCTGGGAGGGGGCGGACCTGCGCGAGGCCCAGATCAACGGGGCGGACTTCACCGGGGCGGTGCTCTCGGGTGCTATCCTCTCCGAGGCGCACGGGGCGCGGGTGCAGCTCCAGGGGGCCCGGCTGGATCGCTGCGAGGCGGTCAACGCCCGGCTCGCGGGGGCACAGCTCCAGGGGGCGGACCTGACCGGGGCGCGGATGGCGGGGGTCAACCTGGTGGGCGCGGACCTGACCGGGGCGCGGATGGCGGGCTGCGACCTGACCGGGGCCAACCTGCAGGACGCGATCCTGGCAGGCGCGGACCTGACCGGGGCGGTGCTGGCAGGCGCGGCCCTCGACGGGGTGGCGCTCGACGGGATCTCGCTGGAGGAGGTGGACCTGACCGGCCTGGACCCCAGGCTGCTGGGGCTGGATCAGGACCGCATCGACGCGCTGGCTGCGTGGGGGGCGGTCTACGATCCCGACGGGCCCGTGCTGATGGAGGGGGTGGTGGCCGCGCGCTCCGGCGACACCGTGGCGGTGGCGTGGCGCAACCCGGAGCCCAGCGACGACGAGCCGGTGGAGCCCGAGGTCGGCGAGGAGCCCCCTGCGATCCCCGCTACCGTCCGCTGGGCGGTGGTGCGCGGAGACGCGCGGGTGCAGGGGGTGCTGCCCTTCGCTGAGGACGAGCTGCTCTCGATCAGCCTCGCGGCCGACGGGGAGATCTTCCGCCTGCTGGCGGTGCAGCGTCGCCCGGTGGGCGTCTTCCTCCTCTCGTGGGAGCTCACCCTGGCGGGGGCCTCGATCCCGGTGATGGTGCCGCTTGGCTACGCGCCGATGGCCTCGCCGGTGCTCGCGGTGATCGACCGCAAGACCTGGCTGTGGGGGCTGTCCTCGCGAGGTCCAGGCCTGGTGGCGCAGCAGCTGGTCGAGGGCCGACTGGAGACGGGCTTCACCGCCAAGCTGCAAACCGCGCGCGCCTTCCTGGGCGCCAACCGCCCGGTGCTGGAGAGCAAGGGGGGGGTGCTGATCGGCGCGGACACCGAGGGCGCGTGGGAGCCGCTGCGAGTGCCCGCGAGCTTCCCCGGTGATCGAGGCGCCGCCACGGCGCTGGGCGACAAGATCCTGGTCGCCTGGGTCGAGCCTCGCGTCAGCGACGAGCGCCCCGGTGGGATGCGCGCGGCGTGGATCTCGCGGCGGGAGCCGGTGGTGGAGAGGATCTGGGGCTGGGAGTCCAGGGTCGAGAGCCTGTCGCTGTGGACCGAGGGCGAGCGCACCTGGATGCTGTGGACCGAGCCCGGCGGGGTGCGGGCCGCCTGCCCGCCCGAGCAGGAGCGGATCGAGCTGCCGCTGCTCCGGGGAGAGGATGCCTTCTTCGGTGGCGGCACCGCCCCGGTGGTGGTGGCCGCGGCGGCCATGGGGGGCGGGAGGCTCCTCGATCTCGACGGTACCGTGCTGGGGCGGATCGCTCCCGCGTGGCGCGAGGACTGAACACCGGGTACCATCGACCAGGGAGTGCGCCGTGAACCCATGGGACCTGCCAGAGCCTAGAGCCCTCAACAAGGACGGTGTCGCCGAGCCAGGGGCACCCCAGGTGCTGGATGACGACCTCCTCGACGCGCCGATGCCAGCGGGCCTGGGTGAGCCTCCTCCTGCTGCGGCGTCGGTCGTCGCGCCCCCCTCGCCATCGCTCGCGCCGCAGGCGGTGAGCGCGGCTCCCCCCTCGGCGGGGCCTGTGCCGCCGCGCACCTCTGGCGGCACCCGCCGGCGCAGGCTCCTCGACACCCAGACGCGCGCTCAGGCGGGCTACGGCCACGTGGCGGGTAGCCCGCTCCCTGGCGCTACCGAGACCCTCGACGGCCTGCTGGGGGAGGACGACGAGGAGGGCCTGGCGGCCGCCTACGGCCTCTCTGGCGAGCTCCCTGTCGAGGATATCCCAGAGGCGTCATCCGCCTCAGAGGTCGCCTCCGTCTCAGAGGTCGCCTCCGCCTCGGAGGTCGCCTCCGCCCCGGAGGTCGCCTCCGCCCCGCCCGAGGCGCCGGAGCCGGCGGTGGCACCAGCGCTGCCGGGGGCCGAGCCGCCGGACTCCGAGCGGTTGGTCCGCTCGGCGCCCGCAGCGGCGGAGGGCGCAGAGCCCCTCGCCGACGACCTGTTCGACGCCCACCCCTGGTCGGGGGATGAGGCGCTGGAGGACGAGCCCGCGCCCCGCTCCCGCAAGGGGCTGCTGCTCGCTGGCCTCGCCGCCGCCGTGGTGGTGGTGGGCCTGCTGACGGTGATCGCCCTGGTGATGGGCGGGGTGCTGGTAGGAGCGAGCCGGCCCGCGGCCCCCGTGGCCCCGCCCGCCATCGAGCGGGCCGCCCCCGTCGCGCCCTCAGAGGTGCCCGCCGCGCCCGCGGAGGACGCCGGGCCCTCAGAGGTGCCCGCCGCCCCTGTAGAGGCAGCCGCGCCCGTGGAGGCGCCGGCCGCGCCCCCGCCTCCCGAGGCCGCCGCGCCGCCCCCCGAGGCCGCCGCGCCGCCCCCCGAGGCCGCCGCGCCGCCCCCCGCCGCCTCGCGCCCCGCCGAGGAGAAGAAGCGCGGAGGCGCTGGCCGCGGTGTCAAGAGGCCCCCGGCGCCAGCTCCCGAGCCCCCGCCCCCGCCCCCGCCCCCTGCAGACGACAACCCCTGGGGCGCGCTGTAGAGGGGGGGGCGGGCGCGCTGCTGGCACCGCTCCATTCGTCTACGGGTTCCGGAACGCTTGCCCCCAGGACGCCGTGGGCGGTGTCGGCCGCTCGCTGGGCTCGCCTGCGTCCGTCGCGTACGAGCGTTCGCTCCCTTCCACCTGCCCTACGGCGCCCTGGAGCCCAGCCCTCCACCCGTGGGAGCTCCAAGTCACTGCATCCAACCGGTGCTCCAGACAGGGCCCGCTGTCGCCACTGGGGACGGTAGACCGAGCCCTCTTGACCGGCGGGGATCTTGGTCCACTATAACGTTAGGACAACAGTGCAAATTGGAGCGTTGACACGGGTCGTTCCACGGAGCCAGACGGGCAGAGCTGGGCTATGGGGTGATGCTCCGGATCGAGTGGGTTCACGCGGACAGCGTCCCCCGGGGCACCGAGTCGCTGGCCGCTTGTCGCGCGTCGTTGTCCCCACGCTCGTCGCGTACCAACGTTTGCGTCCTCCCCAGGGAACGGCGGCCACAGGCCGATACTCCTGGCGACTCGGCGCCCGTTTGCACTCTGAAAGACTCCACGAGCAACTTCATCGAATGGTTCTTGTGGACGGATGAAGCTCGTCCTGTGAGCCTGTCCGGCGGATGGACCGGTGCCCGTTTTCACACTGGAAGCTTCGACGAGCAACTTCATCGGATTGTTCCTGTGGATTGATGAAGATTGTCCTGTGAGACCATCCGGTGGATGGACCGGTGCCCCCTCCGCCGGCGCGCGGCGCCAGCTCCAGCGGGCGCGATCGGCTGCCTGTTCCCTTCCGACAACACCCCACTCGGGCTACAAAACGGATATGCGGCAGTCACACTCAGTCCCACCGTGGAGAGAACCATGCTGCCCAGACTCGACTTCGCCAAGATTGACGCAATGGACGCCCTTGACCTCGCCATCCTGATCGAGATCGAGGCGATGGAGCGCTACAAGTACTTCTCCCAGTCCCTTGGCCACACCGGCGGAAACGACGCCACCAGCGTGTTCCGGATGATGGTCGACGCGGAGGGCAAGCACGGTGAGGAGCTCGCCGCCCGCCGCAAGCAGCTGTTCGGGACCGCCCCCACCCGTGTCCACCGCGACATGGTGTGGGACGCCGAGGCGCCCGAGGAGGGCTCGATCCGCTGGGGCATGTCCCAGCTCAAGGCCCTGCAGATCTGCCTCGCCGCGGAGCACAAGGCCTTCAACTACTACGACGAGGCCATTCCCTTCGTGACCAACCCCGAGGTGGTCGAGCTCTTCAAGGGCCTGCGCGACGAGGAGACCCAGCACGTCCAGCTGCTGGAGGGGATCATTGCCAAGCTCCCCCCAGAGGCCGACATGGAGCTCGAGGACCTCGACGACTAGCGGCTAGGGCGCGTCCCCCGCGGGGGGCCTGCGGAGCTCCTCGTCGCGCGACACCAGGCCACGGAAGCGCCTGCCGATGAGCGCGGCGAGGGCTAGCCAGACGCTGATCACCGCCAGGGTGACGGCGCCCACCTGATCGAAGCTTCCCAGGGTCGACAGGGCGAGGAGCAGCGCCGCCGCCAGCCCCTTCGCCACCCGGTACCCGAGGATGTCTACCACCGCCTTGCCCTCGGTCTTCTGCCGCATCCCCAGCGGGATGTAGAGCAGCTCGCGCGCGGTGCGGTGGATGGAGTAGTCGAAGGCCTTGGAGGACCACTTGGCGAAGGCCGCCGCGGCGAAGATCGGCACCGCCGCGTGGAGCCCCACCGAGGCGCCCAGCAGGAGCGGCACCGCCAGGAGGATCAGCGGCGCCCCGGTCAGGCGCAGGATCACCCCCGACAGGGCGTGGAGGATCAGGCTGCCGGTGTCGATCGCGGCGTAGACCTGCCCAAAGACCCCGGTGCGGACGTCCTGCTCGGGGTAGGCCAGCTCCATCGCCTGGTTGAACTGCAGGTCCACCAGGGTGATGGTGATCTGCGCCGCCACCACCAGCGCCAGCATCAGGCCCAGGTAGCGGCTGCTGCGGACCACCTGCATCCCTGCCAGCAGCCCGGGGCGCTCGTCCACCAGCGGGGGGGCGCTGCGCCCGGCGCTGCGGGACAGCGCCCAGGCGATCGCCACCATCAGACCCAACAGCGGCAGCACCAGCCACAGGGTCTCGGCGGTGCCCCATGCCCTGGCGAGGCGCCCCACCGAGAGGTTCCCCACCACCCCGCCGGCCGCCGCCACCATGCCCAGCCACCCGTACACCCAGCGGGCGGTGCGGATCGGGAAGACCGCGTCGGCGAAGGCGTAGAAGGACTCCAGCAGCACGATGACATACACGTCCTTCCAGGCGTAGAGGGCGTAGTAGACCCCAGGCACCCCGGCGCGCTCCGCCAGGAGCAGGGCCGCCAGCAGCGCCCCAGAGGCCACGCCCGCCCCGCCGAACAGCCAGATCAGCTCCCGTCCCGGCACCAGCCGGTTGTAGGCGCTCACCGCGGCGGTGGCGAGCAGGGCCACCCCCACCCAGGCCCAGGGCAGGGCCTCGGAGCCGTGCGCCTCCAGGAACAGCGACTCTGCAGCGGGGCGCGCCACCGCGTAGGAGGCCATCATCAGGAAGGCCAGCAGCGAGAGGCCGCCCACGCGGCGCTGAGTGGGGGTCACCGGGTGACTACTCGACCCTGGTGATCAGGCTCACCGAGGACTCGCCCTCGTTGGCCACCACGATGAAGCTGCCGTCCGAGGCCGCGGCGATCCCCTCGGGGCGGATGACGCTGCCGTCCTCGTCCTGCCCTCCGGTCTCGTCCGCGCCCACCTGGATGGCGGTGACGTAGGACGGCGCGGTGGCGTCGCTGACGTCGTACACCGCGACGGCGCCGGCCTGGCGCAGGGTCATCGCCACGTGGGAGTGGCCGCCGAAGCTGAAGGTGGACACCGAGTCGGGCTCGAACAGGGGGTAGCCCTCGCTCACCACCCTGGGGAAGCCCGCGGGGATGTCGCTGGCGCTGATGTCGGTGTTGGAGACCACCTCGCCGGTGAAGGACAGCACCTGGAAGGTGTCGTTCCACTCCCCGGCGGTCACGAAGAACACCGAGCTGTCCAGGTCGCGGAAGCTGGTGACCCCGTCGGGCCACGCCTCTGCGCCCAGGGCGTTGGTGGGCAGGTGCACGATGTCCACGCTGTCCGAGGTGGCCTCGCCTACCACCGCAGCGCACGAGAACATCGCCACCTCGTTCGAGTCCTGCAGGGTGGCGACCACCAGGTCTCCGTCAGGGGAGATGACCACCGCCTCGGGCTCCCTGGGGCCGGTGTCGCCGTCGATCATGGTTACCCTGGTGACCTCTGTGGCGCTGGCGGGCCCGCCCGATACGTCGAGCACCGAGATTGAGGGCACCTCGCCCGGCACCTCACACTTGCCCCAGGCGTCGGGGCCGTCGCGCTCTGCGGCCACCGCCACCTTGGCGCCGTCGTCGGAGATATCGAGGTAGTCGGGCATGGGGCCCACCTCCACCGAGCTGAGCACCGCGCCGAAGCTCTCGCTGTCGCTCGCGTCTACGAACACCACCTCGCCGCCGCAGTCGGTCTGAGCGCCTTCGCCGTCCTTCACGATCAGGGTGCGGGTCACCGCGGCCCAGGAGCCGTCCGGGGCGATGTCCACGTGGGTCAGCTCGCTCTCGGTGGGGTCATCGGCGAAGAGCACCGCCTCGCGCACCACAGAGAGCTCGCTGGCGCCCACATCCAGCAGGGTGAGCTTGCGGGCCTTGGACGAGACCAGGATCGCCCGGCGCTGCCCTGGCACCACCTTGATCACCTCGGCGTTGTCCGCCTGCCCCATCAGCAGGGTGTGGGTGTGGGCGCCGCGCCAGAGCTCGCCGACTGGGTCGCTGGTGTCGGTGGTGTCCTTCGCGCCGTTGCAGGCGGCGAGGGTGAGGGCGAGGGCGATCAGGGGCGTCTTCATGGGAACTCCGTGGGAAATAGTGGCAAAGTGGGGCTAGAAGCGGACCTCCACCTGGATCCGCCACTCGTCGTTTCGGAAGGGTTCGTCGGGCTGGTCGAGGTCGGGCACGCCGTTGTGCTCGTCGATCCAGTCAGCCTCGGCGCGCACAAGCACCAGGTCGCGCCACACCCCCACCAGCAGGGCGGCGGTGACGATGTCCCAGTCCCAGCTCACCGCGTTGATGGGGGCGGTGGACCGCAGGGCCCTGCCCGAGGGCTGCACCACGGCGCCGTCGGGGAGGCGGTAGCGCTCCACCCGAAGCACCGGCTCCAGGAAGTGCACCGCCCGGTCGCGGTCGCGGAGCCGAACCCGGTACGAGGCCTGGGCATAGGCCATCTGGCGCCGGATCAGCCCCTCGCGGGTGAGGATGCCCTCGGCGAGGAGGTGGGCGCCGTGGGCGTCGTAGCCCACCCTACCGCCCCACCACCACGCCCGGTGATCGGGGTCTTCGGCGGCTGCGCCGGGCAGCTCTCGGTAGTTGGGGAAGGCGGAGCGGAGCGAGTCGGTGCCGTACTGAGCGGCGAGCGAGCCGACGAAGCCGAAGCCCTCCGCGAAGGCCCCGTGCACCGTGAGCCTGCCGCGGCCCCCCGCCACCGGGGCGTTGCCCGAGTAGGAGCGGGCCTCGCCATAGGTGAGGATGTTGATGGTGCCGGTTTGGCTGGTGGACTCCTGCACCCCAGCGAGCGAGAGCGGACGCATCATCGCCAGCGACCCGCCCAGATCCACCCGCACCGCGCGGGCGGGGCGCCAGGCCAGCTCGTAGGCGGCGTGCAGCTCGGGGGAGCGCCAGGTTGCGGTGCCGGCGAGGGGGTAGCGCTCGGTGCGCCGGTCCAGGGCTACGATCGGGGTGTGGTAGCCCAGCTCGACGTGGTGCTCCATCCGCTCGGAGCGGTCCTGCCGCCAATCCAGCCATGCCGAGCCCACCCTGGCGCCGCGGGTGGTGAATTCCACCGCCGAATTGACCGCCAGCCCGTCCGAGAGCCCCACCCGATAGGCTAGCCAGAAGGTGTCGATCTCGACGATCGGGCTCCTGGTCCCCAGGGTGAGGGTGTCGGTGTTGCTGTCGTAGCCGGGGCCCCCCTTGCCCTCGATGTCGTGCAGCTCAACCTCGAGCTCGCCCTTCAGGGTGAGGGTCAACTCCTCGCTGTGGATGACGATGTTCGGGGTGGCGAAGTCGTCTGAGAACTCGTCAAAGCCCGCATTGGCGACGGGAGAGAGCAACAGCGCGAGCAGGAGCAGCGACAAGGCGACCTCAACAGCGCGGAGGTCGGCCCGGTGTGGGGTCGCCCTGTCGATTCCTCCGCCGGCATGATCCGGATCAGGTTCACGGGTGTGTTCTCAGGTCGCCTTCTGGGCGACCACTCCGTCGACAGGACCGCACCTATACCTGGGGAGCGCTGCGGGGGCAAGGGGCGCGCGCCGGCGCCAGTCCATCCTCCGGACAGTCACCCAGGACGCGCTTCATCAGTCCGCGGGAACAAGCTGATGAATCTTCCTGTCGAACCCTTCAGGTTGCAAGCGGGCGCCGCGTCGCCAGGCCTGTCGGCGTGTGGTCGTCGTTCCCTGGAAAGGACGCGTGCTTGTGGGCGCGACGAGCGTAGGAACCAGGGTCCGCGTCGAGAGGCCAGCGGGCACCGGTCCATCCTGCGGACAGCCACCCAGGGCGGGCTTCAATATTCCACCGGAACAAGCTGATGAAGTCGCTCGTCGAATCCTTCAGGGTGCAAGTTGGCGCCGAGTCGCCAGGCCTGTCGGCGTGTGGTCGTCGTTCCCTGGAAAGGACGCGTGCTTGTGGGCGCAACGAGCGTCGGAACCAGGGTCCGCGTCGAGAGGCCAGCGGGCACCGGTCCATCCTGCGGACAGCCACCCCGGACGCGCTTCAGCATTCCGTAGGAACAATCCGATGAAGTCGCTCGTCGAACCCTTCAGGATGCAAGCGGGCGCCGCGTCGCCAGGCCTGTCGGCGCGTGGTCGTCGTTCCCCGGGGAAGAAGCCTGCCTGTATTC
>JAFGVK010000228.1 GCA_016938035.1 Deltaproteobacteria bacterium
TCGTCGCAGTCGAGGTCGGCGGTGGACCCGTCGAGGTCCAGGTCGACGGGCTCTTCCTTGCGGCAGGCCGCGAGGGCGAGGGCGAGGGCTAGGGCGAGGGGCGTGCGCAGGGACATGGGGACTCCAGATGGCTCGGGCCAAGCTACTCTCCGAGCCGCGCGCTGTCCAGCGTCCAGAGGGGGGGCAGCCCCCTCACGGCCCGCGCGATCGCCGGGCCGCGCGGCACCGCCGGCGAGATGCGGGGGGGGGAGCGCCTCGCGCGGGGCAGATCCACGCTGCGCCCGGGGCCCTTCGTCGACCAGAACCTCAGGCGGCGTTGGAAATCTCAAGTTACCTTACCGCCTCACACGAACACAGGAGCGCCGATTCCGACCCGCCTACCACGGTCACCCGCTGCCGCGCTGGTCCTCTCGGGCCTGGCGCTCGGGTCAGGCTGCGTCACGGTCTATCAGCCCCTCTCGGGGCTGCAGCAGCCGGTGGTGGTGGACCCCACCGCGCCCAACCTCAGCGACGTGCGGATGGCGGTCTACTGCGTGCCAGGGCCCGCCCTGAGCCGCTGGGAGACCAACAAGCTCTGCCAGAGGGTGAGCACCCTGTTCGAGCACCAGGGCGCGCTGGTCACTACCGTCGAGGGGCCTGCGGCGGACGGTGAGGACGACGCGCTGACGGACGACGAGCGCCCGGTGATGGAGGCGCCGATCGCGCTGCGGATGGAGCTCCGCTCGCGAGATCTCTACACCAACAACGCCAGCCTCTCGTGGGCCATCTCCCTGATGACCGCGACGGTGCTCCCCGCGGTAGAGGAGTCTGCCTTCGCGGTGGACGTGGTGATCCGGGACGGGAGCGGCTTCCTGCTCGCCTCTGAGTCACTCCAGGGGAGGCTGATCACCAGGTATGGGGTGGGAACCTGGGCCGCGAACCGCGCGGCGGACACGTACTGGCGGCGGGAGGACCAGAGGCTGTTCGGGGACATCTCCAGCCACGACCTCTCGGAGGACCTGTACCGGCAGCTCAGCCAGCTCGCCTACAACGCCAGGGTGCAGCGGCAGGTGCTCGAGGCGCGAGCCCCCGCTGAGGCTCGTCCGTGAACCCCTTCGCCCTGCTGGCCGCCGCGCTCCTGGCCTACGTCCGCCCAGACCCCGCGCCTGGGCTGCTGATGTCGAAGGAGCGCTCCCGCCAGCTGGAGTGCGCGGTGGTGACCACGCAGGCTGCGGTGGAGCGGCGTCCGGGGCAGCTGGCCCCGGAGGGGTCGCGGGGTGATATGGCGGATCGGGGGGCGGTGCTGTGCTCAGAGCGCCTGCTGCGCGCAGGGCTGCGGGCCCCGCGCGACGAGGCGATCCTCTCCACCCTGGAGCTGCGGGTCAGCGAGCTGGCCGCCACCGCGGTGTCCGTCCGGCCCGATCTGTCCGACAGGACCTGGCGGGTAGAGCCCTTCCACCCCAGCGCGCAGGTCAGCGCCAAGATCGCCTTCGCCACCAAGAACGCCCTGATGGCCCACGGGGCGGCGGTGTCAGACCGGCTGGTCACCCTGGCGGCGGGGGACGTGGACGTGATCACCAGGATGGCTCCCGATCTGGCCTACCCCGCGGCCTGCGCCCGCTACGCCGCCAACGGCAGCCTGGGCGAGGGGGACGCGCTGCTGGCGGTGGTGCTCCGCGACCCGCTAGAGACCGCGCTCCACGCGGGGGTGTGCGCCGATGGGCGCTGGAGCTGGCTGCGATGAGGACGCTGGCGCTCGCGGTGGCCCTGCTCGCGGGGGGGGAGGCCCTGGCGGTCACGCCTGCCGAGCAGGCGCAGATCGCCCAGCTGGACCGGCTGCGGGCGCAGGTGGCGGATCAGGTGCACCTGGCGGCGTTCGACCTAGTGGACGAGCTGGTGTACGGCTGGACCGCGGATCCCGTCTTCCCGTCGGAGACCCAGGTGGTGCTGGCTGGGGTGACGGTGCCGGTGGGGCTGGGCACCGGGCTGCAGGCCCTGATCGAGAACCACCTGGCGGCGGTCCTGGCCGAGAACCCCTCCACCCACGTCCAGCTCGTCCACTGCCCGCAGTGCACCGCGGTCGTCGTCCACTCTGGGCCGGAGGGCACGGTGATCTCTCGCGGGATCGACGATCCCGAGGTGCTGGAGCGGATCGGCGGCGGGGGCGGCAAGCACGCCCTGTTCGTCGATGTGGAGGCGGAGGGAGCGTGGCTGGTGCTGCGCGCGAGGCTGACCCGGCTGACCCCGGACCTGCCCATCGTCTGGAGCCACACCCTCTCCACCGCGGCCGGCACCCCGGCCCTGCTCCGGCAGCCCACCCACCTCAAGTCCGCCGCCGAGGCGCGGCGGGAGTACCTGGACGCGCTGAGCGGGCGGGGAAACAGCCTGATCCCGCTGCGCTTCGCGGTGCGCTCCTACGCCGCGCCGCCCTCCTGGTACGATCCGCCCGGGACCCCGCCGCCGCCCTTTCTGTGGCTGCAGAGCGGGGTGGAGCTGGCCCCCACCTCCGCCCGCGCCTGGACCGCCAGCCTGCTGGCAGGGGTGAGCTACATCCCCCAGGCCTACCAGGGCCTGATGACCCAGGCGCGGATCAGCCGCCTGATTACCGGTCGGGCGCGCTCCCTCACCAGGCCTGACCTCTACGTGTTTGGCGGCATCGCCATGATGACGGTGTGGGGCCCTGGCACCGCCTCCTTCCAGGCCCCCACCCCGAACGGTGACGACCTGCTCACCGTGGCGTCGCCTCGCGAGATCCTGGGGACCTTCCACCTGGGGGCGGACCTGCGCCTGGGGAACCGGATCGGGATCTCTGCCTTCCTGGAGACCCTGCCCGCCCTGAGCCAGTCCGAGAACCTGGGCGAGTACTACTACGGGCTGGGGATCAGCTTCCAGAGCCTGGGCTCCGAGGTGACGTTTTGGTTCTAGCGCGCACAGCCCGCCCGCTGGTCCGCTGGTGGGGGCTCGCCCTGCTGTCCCTGTGGCCGGTGAGCGCCGCGGCGGGCCCGGAGGACACCAGGGACGCCCTGGATCGCCTGGAGGAGCTGCTGGAGCTCAGGATCGAGGACGGCAGGCTCTCGCGCGAGGACCTGCTGCCCGCGATCCTGGTGAGCACCCAGGCTCGATACGAGGCCTCCCAGGGGTGGTTCCCCACCCAGGCCATCGCGGTGCTCCAGCGGGGGCTGGGCTCCGGGAGCCTGCGCCTGTGCGAGGCGTGCATGGCGCCTCGCGCCTACGTCGAGCGCGGTCAGCTGGTCTACGATGCCGGCCCCGCCCGTCTCGACGAGGTGGTGCGCCTCGACGAGCTGCTCCGCGGCGACAGCCAGCCCGCCCGCGCCGCGATCTGGATCGACGAGGTGCGGGGGGGGGTGAGCGTCCGCATCGTCGATCTGCGCAACGGCGCGGTGCTCTTCGCCCAGAACGTAGATCCCACCCTGGTCGAGCTCACCAACACCCACCGGGTCTACTCCCTCAGCGAGGAGCTGGAGCGGCGCGCCAGGGGCGACAGCCTCACTCAGGCCTTCTTCGACGTGGTGGCCTACCCAGGGCAGCACGTCTCGCTGGACTGGACCGACCAGTGGGGGCGCTCGAACGAGAACCTCACGGGCCTCAGCGTCTCCCTGTTCGATCCCGTCGTCGGCGTAGGGGCCTGCCACTACCACAGGGTGGAGTACGCCGACATCCTGGTGGGTGGCAAGGCGCTGATGAGCGTCCCCACCGCCGTCGCCCGCGCCTTCGTCGACTCGGACGTGGACGTGATCGACCCGATCGTGACCGGGGTGGGGGTGGTCCGCGTTCCGCTGGGGCGCTCCAACTACGGGGCGGTCTTCAGCGCCTCCACCAACGGACAGGTTGGCGTAGGGATCTCGATGATGAACACCACCCTCCTCCCGGTGCTGCCATGACCCTCAGTCGCGTCTTGCTCCTCGCGCTGCCGCTGGGCGGGTGCGCCTCGCGCAACTACACCCACTACCTCATCGAGCCGGCGCCGGCGGTGAACCCCGCCTTCGAGGAGGCTGAGGGCACACAGCTGCGGCCCTTCGGCTTCGGCTCCACCACCGCGATGCAGGTGCGGTGGAACGACGGCGACGTGCTCACCGAGGTGCAGATCCCGCTCCTCGCGAGCGGGCAGCGCATCGTCATCGAGCACACCCCGTCCGCGTCAGGGGTGGAGACCCTCCCCGCGACCAGGCTGGTGCCGCCGCCGCCGTCGGGGGCGGACAGGACCCTCGACGAGGCCTACAGGGACCGCGGCCTGAGGGTCAACGCCGACGCGCCGGAGGTCAGCCTCAGCGGCGCCCGCACCAGGATGCAGGACGCCCTGGCCGAGGGTAACTACCAGCTCGCGCTGGAGTGGTGCGAGCTGATCCTGGGCCGCTACCCCTCCCACCCCGAGACCCTGCGGGCGAAGGGCTCGATCCTGCTGATGCTCGGGGAGCGGGACAAGGCGATCGAGATCTACGAAGAGGTCGAGGAGATCGCGTCAGATCCCGCCGTCCGAAAGAAACTGGACGCGCTGCGTTCCGGGACCACCCACTAGGAGTTGTCGTGCAGCTGATTGGACTGGCCTTGCTGGTGTTCGTGATCTGGTTCGGGTTCGGCGATCGGGCGGACACCACGATCTCGGCCTTTGACATGCACGCCCTGGTGATGGTGCTGGGAGGCTCCAGCGCCGCGATCATGGTGTCCTCGAGCGCGCGGAACACCTGGCGCACCGTCGCCGCGCTGCGGGAGGTCATCCCCTCTGTGGGGACCCTCAGCCGCGACACTGAGGCGCTGGAGGAGGAGCGGGCGCAGATCGTCACCCTGTGGAGCGAGGGGCGCAGGGCGCAGGCGGTGGAGCTCTCCGAGCGCAGCGCCTTCCCCGCCGTCCGCCGGATGCTCCAGCTGGTGATGGGGCGCGCCCCCGAGGAGGCTACCAAGGCCGCCTTTACAGAGCTCTCGCACGCAGAGCTCAGCCGCTGGCAGCCCGCGATCGGGAGCTGGGAGCTGCTCTCCAAGCTGGCGCCCTCCTTCGGGATGGTCGGGACTATCACTGGGATGATCCAGCTCTTTCGCACCCTTGGCGAGGACACCAACATGGGGGCGGCGATCTCTCTCGCCCTGCTCGCCACCCTCTACGGGGTGGCCTTCGGCGCGGGGGTGGCGGGCCCCATCGGCCACTTCCTCCGCAACCTGCTCGACGAGCGGCTCGGGGCGCTGGAGCGCTGTGAGCAGAGCGTCGCCGCGCTGATCGCGCAGTCCGCGCGGGGAGCCTGAGGGTGCGCCGCCGCAGCTACTCCAGCGACGAGGGCTGGCTGCTCTCGTACGCGGACCTGATCACCAACCTGCTGATCTTCTTCGCGATGCTCCTCGGCGCCGCTGAGATCAGCAGGTCCCGGATGCAGGAGATCGCCCAGCAGCTCTCTGGGGTGGAGCAGCCCGCCAGCCTGGCCTCGATCCAGCAGGAGATCGAGGCCCGCATCGCCGAGGAGGGCCTGCAGGACGTGATCCGCACCGACCTCACCGACGACGGCCTCAAGCTCTCGCTCAACTCGGGCCTGGTGTTCGCCTCCGGCTCGCCGGTGATCCGCGAGGAGCAGAGCGCGGTGCTGGACCGGATGCTGATGACCCTGGTGCCCTACGCGGGGCAGTACGGCTTCGCGGTTGAGGGGCACACCGACTCCATCCCCTTCGCGGACGAGTCGGGGGTGAGGACCAACTGGGACCTCTCCACCGACCGGGCCAACGCGGTGCGGGGGAGGCTGGAGCGCGTCGGCGTGCTCAAGGAGCGGATCCGGGTCGAGGGCTACGCGGACACCGTGGGCCTGCCCGAATCCACGCTGGTCGGCCTGTCCCCTGAAGAGCGTCTCGCCCGGCACCGCCGGGTCATCGTGAGGATCTACTGATGCCGTTCGTGCTCCTGTCCTTCGCCCTCCTCGGGAGCGCCTGGGCCCAGGCCCCCGTCCCAGCGCGCCACGTCCCCTCCTCGGTGATGGGGGAGCTGCGGCTGCTGGAGAACCGCTTCGAGATCGCGCTGGCCGCCGACTGCGACCCAGGGCGCTGCGTCGCGCAGGGCTGCGCCTACCTGGACCACCAGGTGGCGGATCAGCCCAGGAGCGCGTCGCTGCCGGGCCTGGGGCAGGATCCCGGCCCTGGCAGCGCGCCGGAGCAGGCCTACCTGACCCAGGCGAGCTGCTCCTTCGCCTACGAGGACTCGGTCAAGGCCGCGGACGCCGCGGCGCTCGCCCGCAGGCTGGGCCTCAAGCTGTCCAAGGCCTGGACCGTGGTGTCGGTGGAGCCCCAGCAGCTCGAGCCGCTCCCCCGCTACCTGCAGGAGCCCGCCCCCCCGGAGCCCGCCCCGGAGCCCCCGCCGGTCGAGGCGGAGGAGGAGGCGCCTCCCCCGCCTGAGGCGTGGTCGGCGGGGCGCGAGCTGTGGGCCAGCCTGCTGCCCCATTTCTTCTGGATGATCGGGGTGCTGCTGGTGACCTTCGCCGCCACCCTGCTGATCTGGGCCTGGCGCAGGGTGGGGCGCGCCTCGGTGGAGGAGCAGCTGCTGCTCGCTGAGCTGGCCGCCGGGGACCAGGCCGAGCCCCCCACCGCCCCACCCTCGGACGAGGAGGACGGCGACGAGCGCTTTGTGGCCCGCGAGGACGCGGCCTGGGCCGCCCGGATGAGCGCGCTGGACCCCAGCGCGCCGGATCCCGAGCTGGTGGCGCTGACCGGCGACCTGCTCCGCGCTGGCGAGCTGCCCCTGCTGGCCAAGGCGGTGCTCCGCTTCCCCGACACGCTGCCCGCGGCCTTCCCCACCGACGGGGCGGTGGCGGCGGCCAAGCTGGAGCTCTCTGAGTACCTCCAGGGGGTGGATCTGGAGGCGCTGCCCTCGGACGCCGATTTCTTCCGCGCCCTCAACCAGCGGGCGCTCGCCGCCTCGCTCGCGTCCCAGGCCGACGCCCAGGTGGTGCGGAGCCTGCGAGAGGACTTCGGCGCCGCCGGCCTCGTCGCGCTGATCGGGGCGCTGCCCCCTCGGGCGGCCGCGCTGCTGTTCGCGATGGCGCCCCCCGACGAGCAGCAGGAGCTGGTGCGTCTGCTCCAGCCGCAGCAGGTGCTCTCCCTCTCCGAGGCGCTGCTGAGCTCCAACCGGATGGACCGCGCCGAGCGGATCCACCTGTTCGAGGTGGTGGGCGCCGCCCGGGCGGGCACCGCGCTCCCCCCCGCCCCCGCCGCGGGCGAGGTCACCGACCGGGGCGTGGCCTTCGACGCCGCGGGGGCCCTGTCGCTCCTGCTGGAGGTGGTGCCCACCGCCGCCCGCGCGGCGCTCTTCGCCCAGACCCTCCGCAGGTTCCGCGGCAGCCTGCCCGCGTGGCAGAGGGGGATCCTGGTGTCGGAGATGCTCCTGAGCCTCTCGGGCGAGGAGCGGGCCGATCTGTTCCTGGAGGTGGAGGTGGAGGCCCTGGCGGGGTGGCTGTCCCTGCGCGACCCGGACCTCAGGGCGCAGCTCCTCGCGGGGACGCCGGACGCCCTCCGCCTGTCGGTGCAGGCCTCTAGCGCCTTCTCCTCCCGCGCCCGGCAGCTCTCCCTCGCCCGGACGGGGCGCTCCCTGCTCTCGGCAGGCTTCCAGGCGCAGCTGTCCCGCGCCCGGCGGTCCTTCGAGAGCGTCGTGGCCGGGGAAGCATGAGGGGGGCGCCGCTGGCGCTGGCGGCCCTGCTGCTGGGGACCTCCTGCAGCAAGGTGCCGATCTCCGATGTGCAGGCGGGCTTCGCGCTGGCGGACGCCTCGTGGTTCGCGGAGGAGGAGACGCTGTTCCTCTTCTACCAGGTGGAGGCGGAGCAGGGGCTTGGCGAGCCCAGCGTGGTGGAGGTGCGGTACACCACAGACCAGGGGGGGCTGGACTGGACGCCCATCACCGAGCTCCCCACCGTCCACACCCACCTCCCGGTGGACTGTGGCCCCAATACTCTCTGCGGCAGCGCGAGCCTCGCGGTGCCCTTGGAGCCCCGCGAGGTGGCGCTGCGCCTGCGCTACCACCGGGACGGGGCGCTGGCCCTCAACGCGGCCACGGTGTTCAACGCGGTGGGGGAGGGGCCGGCCTACACCCACCGGAGCCTGACCCTCTACGGGGTCTTCGACGAGGAGAACCAGCGGATCCAGTGGCGGGGGCGCCACCGCTTCCCCACCATCCGCAACGAGCAGGCGGAGGCGCTGGGGCTCAGGCGGGAATTCTGGGTGGAGGGCGTGCGCTACGGCGACGCCACCCTGTCCACCCCGCGCAACCCCTACGGCTACGACGCCGCCTGTCCTGACGCCTTCTCCGACGCCGGCCTGTCCAGCGTCCACACCGACGCGCGGGCGGTGTTCCACGCGCAGGACCTCCCGCTGGACGCCGCGGACGCCTCGATCGCCTGCGGCGAGGCCACCGTCACCGACGCCCTGGGCACCTTCACCGCCGGCGCGGTGGCGCGGAAGAACCCCGAGGTGCGGGCCGCCTTCCCGGTGCTGCGGAGCCCGATCGCGGAGGCCAGGCCGATCCAGTTCATGCTCGGGCCCTGCGACGACGAGTTCTCGGAGGAGCACGAGGCGATGCAGCGGCAGCGCCTTCAGCTCGGCGGCGTCCCCACCTGGTGCATCGACGACTGGCAGACCCCCGGCTTCGTCGAGGCGCTAGAGGTGGCCCTGAGCGGGGCGGTGGAGGCTGCGCGCCCCGCGGGTGAGGACATGGTGCTCGTGATCGGCCTCCACCAGGACGAGCCCGGCGTCACCGCCGCGGTCGAGGAGGCGCTGGCCAGGGTGGTGCCCGCCGAGCGCCACCGCTCCACGCCCAGGCTGGTGGGCGCCTTCGTGTTCGACAGCGCCACCCACGGCATCGCGCTCCCCGAGCTCTCGCCGGTGACCCTGTGGTGCCCCGCGAAGTCCACCGGCTCCGACACCTCGAGCCAGACCTGCCCCACCATGCCGGACCTCCTCAACCTGGACCTGGGCCCCTTCACCTTCGATCTGCTCCCCATTCTGCCGTCGCGAACGAAGTACCTTGAGTTTCTTGAGACCTACAGCGTCAGCCAGGGGGGCGAGGTGACCGCCCTCCACTACCTGGCGCCGGAATTCGCCACCACCTCCGAGCACATCGATCTGGGCGAGTACGGGGTGGTGACCTTCCTCAACGGCGAGACCTTCCCCGCCGACGCGGACGACGCCTTCTCCTACTGCGAGCGCGGTGACACCGGGCCCATCGTGGTGCGGTCTCGCCTGATGCGCGACCCCGAGGTGCAGGAGGCGCTGTCGGAGGCCTGCTGGGAGGGGCAGGTGCCTGACAGCCTCTGTGGCTGGCTTGGGGCGGGGATGCTGCCGATCTCATCCCTCCCGGACTGGCACAACATCCTGCGGGAGGACTCCTACGAGCTAGGGCTGTTCTGGGAATTCCCCTTCCTGCTCCGGATGGAGTACCGGATGGTGATCGCCGGCTCCGCCACCGCCTTTGGCCTCACCGTGCCCTTCGGCGTGGGCTCGCCGGCGGAGTCCTATTACGGGAGCGCCCAGTGGGCCCAGGAGAGCTTCTCGCTCGATCAGGCGCTCAGCCAGTGCCGGCGCTTCTGCGATCACCCCACCTTCGACTCCGCTGGGGTGTACCACGTGCTGGACCCCTTCCGCACCACCTACGCCAACGCCTGCTACGGACCGGACTATCCGGTGCCTGGCGACTCGGGCTTCCCCGTTGACCCCTGATCTCCGCCCCCGCTGGTGGGCGCTCGCCGCGCTGCTCTGGGCCTGCCCCGTCCAAGCGGAGGAGGGGGCGGAGGGGGAGCAGCCACCCGCTGAGGAGGAGGACCCGCTCTCTCCCTACCGGATGAGCTTCGCCTCGCTCACCGAGCACGCGATCGGCACCGCCTCCCAGCCGGTGGCCTTCAGCTGGCGCAGGACCCACACCCACCTCGCGGGCTCCGGCAGCTTCCTCTCGGAGCTCAACAACTTCGACAGCGCCCGCGCCGGCGCGATGGTGCGCCTGCCGGGTCGCGGCAGCATCGTGGAGATCAGCACCAGCTACGTCTGGACCTGGGACACCCACAGCAGCAGGCAGCTCGCCCTGACCCCCTACCGGCAGTTCGGGCGCCCCTCGCGGCTAGAGCTGGATCTGACCCTGGTGCAGCCCCTGGCCGAGGGGGTGGTGACCGCGGTGCCAGGCATCTTCCCCGCGACCCAGATGGTGTTCAACGCCTACGGGAGCGTGCGCTACCTGGTGTACCCCAGCGGTTTCTCCGGGATGAACGTGAAGAAGTCCCTCGCCGCGCTGGTCTCGCCGACCCTCACCGAGGCGGAGCGAGAGAACCTCGAGGACCACCGCCTCGACGCGATGGAGGTGGACCCCGCGCGCTACGGGCTGATGCTGGGCCTCGGAGACGACCTGTATTTCAAGCAGGGCCTGTTCGTGTCGCCGAGGGTGATGGTCGCCTTGCCGGTGCTGGCACCCGCCACCGAGACCGGGCTGCTGCTCTGGACGGACCTCAGCCTCGCGGTGGGGGTGGCCTTCTGATGCTGTGGCTCCTGCTCCTCTCGCTAGCCCTCGCAGAGACGGGGGATCAGACCCTGATCTACTACAACGCCAGGATGGCGCTCCGCGAGGGCAAGCCGCTGGAGGCCACCAAGCTCTGGCTGCTGCGGAACGCGGTGGAGGAGCGGACCGGGCGCGTCTCGCCTTACGATGAGGACCTGCTCTCAGTGACCTGGGCTGCGCTGGGCGAGCTGGGGGTGTGCCAGGACGGGCTCCCCCTCGACGAGGAGGGGGTGGGGCTGTGGCCGCTGGCGCTCCACAACTGGGTGGTGCAGAACCGCCGGCGCAGGGCGCGGCCGCACCACGCCTCGCCCTTTCAGTCCTTCGAGGTGGACCGGCAGCAGCGCTACGTCTCGATCGGCGATGTGCTCGGCGCCCAGGAGCTGCGGACGGTGCGCTTGTACCGGGGTGCCTGCTACCGGCAGCGCGCGGCGCTGGTGGCGGCGGGGGAGGGGCCCACGGCCAAGCTGTCGGATCCGGCGGTCGCCGCCCGGCTGCTGGAGTCGCTGCTGCTCCAGGCGGAGCAGACCCTGGACGGGGAGCTGGTGCGGGGCGCCGCGGTGATCGACGCGCGGCGCTTTGACCTCCACCTGCAGCTCGCGGCGCTGGCCGAGAAGGAGGCGCGGCGCCAGGCCCAGGCCAGGGGCCGGGCGGGGCGGCTCCTGGGCCTGTCGCGGGAGTCCGTGCAGGTGATGCGCGAGGACGCACCGGTGACGACCCTGGAGCCGGACGCGAGCGCGGCTCAGATCCTGCGGGCGGCCCCCGGGTGGCCCACCGACGAGTGGATGGCGCTCTCCGCCGACCGCAGGCTGTTCCTGTTCGACCACGCCCGCTCGTTCGGTGAGACCGTGGATCCCGTGGGGCTGGCGATCCTCGACGCGATGATCGCCCGCGGCGAGGGCGAGGAGGTGGATCGGTGGATCGGCCACCTGCAGGTGGCGCCAGAGGTGCTGTGGCGCGGCGGGCGGGGCGAGCGGCTGCTGGCGCTGGACGAGGGCTTCGGCGAGCGCTCAGTGATCGCCCTCCACCGGGGAGTGGACGCCCTGGAGCGGGGTGACCTCCCTGGCGCGCTGCGGTCGATGGCCTTCGCCCTGCAGCACGCCCCCGACTCCCGCGAGGCGGAGCAGGTGCGGGGCCTGAGCCTGCGCTGGCTGACCTATGTGGCGGCGCAGTTCGAGATCACCGACGAGCTGCTGCTCACCCTGCAGGAGCTGGTCTCGGTGCGCGAGTACAGCCTGATCCTGGAGGACCTGATGTGGAGCGCGGCCTTCCGGGCTGATCGCCGCTCCTTTGAGCGGGGCCTCGACAACCAGGTGGGGCGCGGCGCCCTGGAGCGCAGGGTGGCGCTGCTGCACCCCCTGGCCCGGGGGGAGCTGGGGCTCTTTGTCCGCGGTCTCAGGGTGGGGCTCGAGACCTCGCCTAGCGAGACCCTGCGGTTCCTCGACCAGCTGCTCCAGCGCCTCGCGCTGGATGACGCCGAGGTCCGCCAGGCGCAGCTCCCCACCCTGAGGGCCATCCGCGGGCTCCTGTTGCCCCTCACGGGCGACGCGGGGGGGGCGCAGCAGGGGCGCAAGGTGGCAGAGCTGCTGGACCGGGCGCAGGGGATGCTGGAGGGGCTCGGCGCTGGCGGGGGGGGGCAGGCGGCGCGGATCCGGTCGGTGGATCCCACCGCGGTGGTGTACGCAGGCAGCGTCCGGCTTGCGCCGGTGGACCCGCTGCCGTGGCCCTTCCCGCTCGCTGAGGTGGCGGCGCCGTCGGTCTTTCTTCCCATCCGCCTCACCCCCGTAGAGTGGCGCGACGGTGAGGGGCGGTGGGTGTACGGCTGGACGGTGAGCGAGTGACCGCGCTAGCCCGTGCGCGAGATCGCTCCGCGCGGGCGGTGCGCCTGCGCCGTCAGGAGGCCAGGGTGCGCCTGCAGCGGCGGATGGAGGCGCGAGGAAGGCGGCGCCGCCCCTGGCGCAGGTGGGTGGCGGTGGCGATCGCGCTGCTGCTGCTGCTGCTGCTGCTGCGGGACTGCGGCCCGGGGAGCGGTGAGGTGGCTCCCGAGACGCCGCGGGTGGAGGCGCCGGCGGAGCCTGCTCCTCAGGAGGCTGAGGCGCCGCCAGCTGGGCAGATCGCGCGCAAGGACCGCCCTGAATTCGGCGTCGCCCCGCCGGCGCCGCTCCCCTGGCTCGCGGCCTTCCGCCTGCAGGTGTCCGCGCGCAGCCCGCGCCTCGCGACCTGCTTCATCGGGGCCGAGCGCCCCGGGCGGCTGGAGTGGACCACCACGGTGGACCGGGCGGTGGGGGTGGTCTCCGACCACTCGCTGGAGCCGATGCTCGCGACGCAGGACCTGCGCGCCGAGGAGCGGGACTGCGTGCTGTCGGTGCTGTCTGAGCCCCACTACCTCCTCGTCGCCCCGGAGGGCCCCGCGACCCCCTCGCGGGTGAGCGTGGTGATCGAGTTCTGAGGGGCCGGGTCGGTGGGCCTGCGCGGGTCGCGCCTCAGGAAGTCCGGTCCGAGCGCACAACGTCGTGGAGCCACCGGCTTGTCCGAGGCTCGCCATGCCCCGGCGCGGAGCGCGAGGCACGCGCCGATTAGGCCGGTTCGTTCCTGTCCGCACCCGGCCGCGCCGCTCCACGGCCGTGGCGGGGGCTGCGAGGGCGTGCTGAGCCCGAGCCGAACGGTCACGGTTGCCACGATGTTCGCTATAGTAGAGGATCTGACTGCTGAATCGACGGATATCGCAAGGTTGAGGAGGACACAAGGGCCGAATCTCCTGCCCAGGGCACCGGGTCGCTGAGCGCCCGTCGCGCGTCCTGGCGCTTGTGTCCGCCGTTCACCCACGCGTGCGTTGTCCCTTGTGAAAAGTGGTCGCGGGCCCATGCGCCCCGGCGCTCCGTCGCGTTCAGAGGGGCCCGCCTGGAAATTCACGGGGTCCTTCCTTTGGAAGGATGACGCACCGGCGGATCGATCGGGGCCGGCCCGGACCGCCTACCCCGCCGCCACCTTCACCCGCTGGAACCACGCGGCGGGCGCGGAGTGCGCGAGGTCCCAGGTGATCCGCATCGGCCGCTCTCCCTCGTGAGAACGGTACGAGAGCGGTCCCAGGAAGAGGAAGGGGCTGGTGAGCCCGCGGCTGTCCTGCTTGCGCTGGCGTGCAAAGAGGAGGAAGCGCCAGCCCGGGGGCGCGGACTGGTAGCGCCTGCCGGTGGGGGAGCCAGCCGAGGTGGTGAACTGGGACTCCCAGTGGAAGCGGGTGGGGGAGATCAGGTAGTCCTCGTAGAGCGTGGTGGGGGTGAAGTCCCGCTCCTCCTTCTCCAGGGTGACGAAGAGCAGATCGGCGGCAATCGCGTCGACCCTCCGCACCCCCTCGCGCACCTTCGCGATCACGCCGCGGGCGTCGCGCAGCCCGAGCAGCGCGGTGAGCTCGGCGCGGTGGTAGTGGGCGTGCAGGCGAAAGGGGAGCCCTGGGACCTCGGTGGGCTCGGCCCGCCGCTGGTCCCGCAGCACCTCGAGGAGCTGGCGGAGCTCGTCCCGCAGGGGCGCGTCAGCCCAGAGCGCGGCCAAGAACTCAGGCAGCTCGGAGAGCGGGCGGTCGGCCTGCCCGAGGGCGGCGAACAGGGCGCGCTGAGCGGGGTCCTCTGCGTCCGCCCCAGGGGGCCGGCGCGCGGCCAGCGTCGTCAGCCACGGTACCAGCCGCTCGTCGCTGTCCACGTGCGTCAGGCGCGGCAGCGCCCTCCACATCGCGCTGTCAGGGGGAGGGTCCGCGAGGCCCCGCGCCGCGCGGAGGGCGGTGAAGGACCGCCTGCTGGCGTAGAGCTCCTCCACCGACAGGTCCGCCTGTCGCAGAAAGGTCGCCAGGTCCCAGCCAGGCTCCAGCGCCTCACCCAGGCCCCTCCAGCCGCCGACCGCCTGGCGCAGGTTCTCCAGCACGGCCTCCCTGGCCTTCTCCTGGAGCTGGATCGAGCAGCCGGGGGGCAGGGTCGGGAAGCCCTCTTCGACCTGACGCTCGATCTCCTTGCGGGTGCCCCCACCGAGCAGGGCCCGAAAGCGCTGGTCGAAGCGGAAGGCCTTGTGGGCGTGCCCCACGAAATCGAGGACCGTGAGGCAGCACTTGTCGCGGTGGAGGCGGAGCCCTCGCCCGAGCTGCTGGATGAACACGGTGGCGGACTCTGTCGGGCGCAGGAAGAGCACCGTGTCCACCGCTGGCACGTCCACCCCCTCGTTGAGCACGTCCACGGTGAAGACCGCGCAGAGCTCTCCCCGCGCTAGGCGCCTGAGCACCTCTGGGCGCTCCTGGGCGGCGGTGTCGCCGAGGAGCACCGCCGAGGGGAGCCCCCGGTCGCTGAAATACCTCGCCATGAACTCCGCGTGTCTGGTGCTGACGCAGAAGCCGATGGCGCGCATCCTGGCGGGGTCGGTGACCCGATCCTGCACCGCTCTGAGCACCGTCATGGCGCGGGCGTCGTCGGCAGAGAAGAGGGCGCTCAGCGCCTCGGGAGCGTACCTCCCCGCGCGGAAGTCCACCTGCCGGAGGTCCACCTCGTCGTAGAGGCCGAAGTACTGGAAGGGCGACAGGAGCCCCTGGTCGAGGGCGTCGGCACCAGTCAACTTCACAGACAGTTCGGGCGTTTGAGAAGGATGGTTTTCACGCCTGCGGTGGAGAGCGAAGACGGGTAGGAGA
>JAFGVK010000229.1 GCA_016938035.1 Deltaproteobacteria bacterium
CACCGACACGGACACCGACACCGACACGGACACCGACACGGACACCGACACGGACACCGACACGGACACCGACACGGACACCGACACCGACACGGACACCGACACGGACACCGACACGGACACGGACACCGACACGGACGCCGACGCTGACATCGCGGCGTACTACGCCGGGGTGGACCCTGGGGCGCCGCAGCTCATCGACCAGCTGCACGAGCTGATCAAGGGGCACACCGCCATCGACTACGACGATCTGTGGGACTACTACCCGGCGATCGACGCAAAGCCGGACGGGACGGTGTGGGACATCTACTCCGACATACCCGGAGGCACCCCTCCCTACGTCTACCAGTTCGCGGATCGCTGCGGGCAGTACAATTCGGAGGGGGACTGCTGGAACCGCGAGCACCTGTGGCCCAAGAGCTGGTTCGACGATCAGAAGCCAGCGGTGTCCGACCTTCACCACCTGGTCCCGTCGGACGGGTGGGTGAACGGGAAGCGGGGCAGGGACCCCTTCGCCGACGTGGCCTACGCTGAGTGGACCTCAGACAACGGGTCGCAGATCGGGCCTGGGCTGGAGGAGGGCGCGCCGGACAGGGTCTTTGAGCCCATCGACGCCTACAAGGGCGACGTCGCCCGCGCCTTCTTCTATATGTCCACCAGGTACCGCGGCGAGGACGCGGGGTGGGAGGACAACGCGATGATCGAGGGCGCTCACCTGGACGACTGGGCGGAGGCCATGCTGCGCTCCTGGAGCGAGGACGATCCCGTCAGCCAGAAGGAGATCGACCGAAACCAGGCGGTGTACGAGGTGCAGCGCAACCGCAACCCCTACATTGATCACCCCGAGTGGGTGCCCTTGATCGCGGATTTCTAGCGGAGCTGCCGACATGTTGGGCTGGGATGCTTGGTTCACCCTGGGGATCGTGGTCCTGTCGATCACGCTCCTCGCCACCACCAGGGTAGGGCCCGAGTTGATCCTCCTGGGGGGGCTCACCCTGCTGATGGTCAGCGGGATCTTGACCCCGGAGCAGGCCCTCGCGGGGGCGAGCAACGCCGGGATGATCACCGTGGGGGTCCTGTTTGTGGTGGCTGCCGCGGTGCGCAACACCGGGGCGATGGAGCTGCTCACCGCCAGGGCCCTGGGGCACCCTCGCTCGGTCGCGGCGGCGCAGCTGCGGATGATGGCGCCGGTCTCGCTCCTCAGCGCGGTGCTCAACAACACCCCGGTGGTGGCCCTGTTCATCCCCACGGTGGTCGACTGGGCCCGTAAGCACAACCTCCCCGCCTCGAAGCTGATGATCCCCCTCAGCTACGCCTCGGTGCTGGGGGGCACCGTCACCCTGATCGGGAGCAGCACCAACCTGATCATCAACGGGCTGTGGGTGTCCGAGCTGGGCAAGCCCAGCCTCGGAATGTTCGAGATCGCGCGCCTGGGGCTGCCGAGCGCCGTGATCGGCGTCGGCTTCGTGGTGCTGACCAGCAGGTGGCTGCTCCCGAACAGGGTGGCCGCCCTGCACCGTATGGAGGACCCCCGCGAATACACCGTCGAGATGCTGGTGAGCGAGGGGGGGCCGCTGATCGGCCAGACCATCGAGGGGGCTGGGCTGAGGCACCTGGAGGGGCTGTACCTGCTGGAGATCTTGCGCGGCGAGGGCCTCCGCCCCGCGGTGGAGCCCACCACCAGGCTGGAAGGCGGGGACAGGCTGGTCTTCGTGGGGATCGTCGCGTCGGTGGTGGAATTGCAGCGCAAGCGGGGGCTGCAGCCCGCCACCGATCAGGTGTTCAAGCTCGACTCCCGCCGCTCGGAGCGGCTGCTGTTCGAGGCGGTGGTGTCGAGCACCTGCAGCGTGGTGGGGAGGACGATCCGGGAGGGTCGCTTCCGCACCTACTACAACGCCGCGGTCATCGCGGTGGCCCGCAATGGCGAGCGCCTCCCGGGGAAGATCGGCGACATCCGCCTGCGCGCTGGCGACACCCTGCTGGTGGAGGCGCACCCCTCCTTCGCGGTGCGGATGACCGACTCGCGGGAGTTCTTTCTGGTGAGCCGCATCGAGGACTTCGAGCCCCCGCGCCACGACCGCGCCTGGATCGCGCTGCCGGTGCTGGTGGCGATGGTGACCGTGGCGGCGATGGGCTGGATGAGCATGCTCCTGGCCGCGATCGTGGCGGCGGCGGCCCTGATGCTCACCGGGGCGATCGACGGGGCGCAGGCGCGCCGGGCGATCGACTGGCAGGTGCTGCTGGTGATCGTGGCCGCCTTCGGGATGGGGCGCGCGCTGCAGATCACCGGCGCCGCCGAGATCATGGCGAACAGCCTCATCGGCGCGGTGGGGGAGCACCCCCTCGCGGTGCTCGCGGTGCTGTACGGCGTCACCTCGCTCTTCACCGAGCTGATCACCAACAACGGCGCGGCGGTGCTGGTGTTCCCCATCGCGGTGGCCGCCGCGCAGCGGATGGGGGTGGACCCGCTCCCCTTCGTGATGGCGATCATGATGGCCGCCTCCGCCAGCTTCGCCACCCCGATCGGGTATCAGACCAACATGATGGTCTACGGTCCGGGCGGGTATCGCTTCACCGACTTCCTCCGCATCGGGGTGCCGATGAACCTGGTGATGTGGGGGGTCACGGTGGCGCTGGCGCCGTGGATCTGGCCCTTCACCGCGACGCGCTGATCGCCTCGTCGCAGCCCGCGTCGGGGGCTACCCGGTTGGCGTCTTCGTCCTGCCCCGAGGCCAGCGGCTCTCGCAGCGGGCTGGACAGGGTGTTGCCCGACAGGGTGAGGTCGTGGACGTAGGGCCTCTGGAGCGGGAACAGCTCGCCGTCCGCTTGGAGGGTGCAGCTCAGCACCAAGGAGCCGCCGTGGTCGCGCGGCTCAGGGTTCCCGTGCAGCGCGACCCCCCCGGCGTTGGAGGTGACGCAGCTCCTCGCGAGCACAGAGCCCCTGCCCAGGTGGACCAGGGTGTCGCGCTTGCCCAGCACCGAGCTGCACAGGACGTTGTCGTCCGCGACCACCCCGGTCAGCTCGCTGCCCTCGGCGTCCAGGTAGCCCTCTGTCCCGGTGATCAGGGCGTAGTTGAGCTGCTGGAGCGCGCTGTTACCCCTCACCTGGGTCCAGTCCGAGGCGGTGCCCTGCCAGGCGCTCACCGCGACGCCGTAGCGCCCCCCGAACAGGGTGTTGTCCTCGACGAGAGCGCTTGGGCAGCCGGCCAGCCAGATCAGCGGAGCCCCCCCGTCGCGGACCCTCACCTCCTCCACCGTGTTGCCGCGCACCACCGCGCCCTCGACACGCTGGAGCGCGATGGCCCCGTTGTGGACGCGGTTGCCCTCCACCGAGAGGCCGGAGATCGGCGCGACGCCCGCCACGATCAGGTCGCCGGCGTCGATGGCGCGGTTCTCCTCCACGATCAGCTCGGTGGCGACGGGCTCGGTGCTGATGTTGTAGACGTGCAGCACGCCGCCCGTGTGGCACACGGCGTTGCGTCGCAGGACCACCCCGTCGTTGCCCCCGTGCAGCATCACGTCGGCGAAGGCGGGGACCTCCACCTCCTCGACGCAATTGTCCTCCACCTCCATCCGCTTGTTGTTCAGCGACCAGGTGATCGCCCCCTCGGCGTGCTGAACGCTGGCGGCCTTGAGGTTGGTGCGCCGCAGGGTGTTGTGGTGGATGCCCACGTCCTCGGACCAGCTCAGGTGGATGGCCGATCCGTTCAGGTCCTCGAAGAGGTTGTGGTCCACCTCGGCGTTGTGCCCCTGCATCGTGAGCGCGTCCCCCTGTGAGTCCAGGAAGCGGTTGTGGTGGACGTGGCAGCGCTCGGTGTCCATCCCCACCGCCAGGGAGGAGTGGCGGCCCCACGAGACGAAGGCGTCGTTCCCGCCGCGGTTGCCGTCGAAGGTCAGGCCCTCGAGGGTGACGTCGTCCCCCTTCACCGTCACCAGCGCGAAGGAGGGCACGACGATCGCCCCTGCGGGGTAGTCCTGCTCCAGCCCGTTCCACACCCGGATCGCGTCGGGGAACACCTCCAGCACAGGGTGGTGCATCAGGCCCTCGCCGTCGAAGAAGGTCCCCGCACCCGCCCGCACAGGTGACACCCACATCCCCACCTCCAGACGCTCCGGGTGGTCGACGGGGAGCCGCGTGTCGCCCGCCAGCACCCCCGCGGTGAGGGTCACCGCCGGCGGATCGCAGCGCCGCAGCGTCGCGGGCGCGTCCCCATCGCGGGTCCAGGTCTGCCCCGACAGGGGGCTGAGGGGCTGGCAGACGGTGTAGGTCTTTCCGCCGGTGAAGATCAGGGTGCCGCCCTCGCCCGCGGCCTCAATGGCCTGCTGGATCGCCTGGTGGTCCCAGCGGTCGCCATCCCCGGCGGCGCCGAAGTCGTCCACCCTGACCCCCCCCTCCGCCCAGGGCGCGAAGGGCTCCGGCGCCGCGCAGGGGAGACAGGTGGGCCGCTGATAGGTGTAGCCGCAGATCGGCGGCGCTGGATCCTCTGTCAGCCCGTCAGGAGCGGCCTGACAGGCGATCAGCGAGGCGAGGACCCAGGGGGCGCGCATCGGCAGCTAGTTCTTGATTTCCAGCAGCTCTACGTCGAAGACCAGGGTGCCCTGGGGCCTGCCGGGCTTGCCGTCGTAGGCCAGCGCGCCGGGGATCCAGAAGCGGGCTCGCTCGCCCACCACCATCAGCTGGAGCCCCTCGGTCCAGCCGGCGATCACCCTGTTGAGGGGGAAGGAGGCGGGGGTGCCCCGCGTGACCGAGGAGTCGAACATCTCGCCGTCGGTGGTCCAGCCCGAGTAGTTGACCTTGACCCGCGAGGTGGCCGTGGGGTGCTCGGTGCCCGAGCCCGCCTGGAGCACCTTCCAGGCCAAGCCTGACTCGGTGCGCTGCGCGTCCGCGGGGGCGGCGGCCACGTCGGCGGGCACAGGGGGAGGCTCGACGAAGGAGACCAGCTCTACGTCGAAGACCAGCATCCCGGCGGGCTGACCGGGCTTGCCCTGGTAGGCGAGGTCCTCTGGGATCCAGAACCGGACCTCGTCGCCGGGGTGCATCAGCTGGAGGCCCTCGGTCCAGCCGGCGATCACCCGGTCCAGGCCAAAGGAGGTGGGCTCGCCCCTGGTGCGTGAGGAGTCGAACAGGGCGCCGTCGGTGGTCCAGCCGGAGTAGTGGGCCGTGACCGTCGCCTTGGCGGAGGGGCTGGCGCCGCCCTGACCGGACTTGAGCAGCTTCCAGGCCAGGCCGGAGGCGGTGCGCTGCGCGTCCGCGGGGGCGGCGGCCACGTCGGCGGGGGTCGCGGGCGGGTTGGTGAAGGAGATCATCTCCACGTCGAAGACCAGCATCCCCTGGGGCCTGCCGGGCTTGCCGGCGTAGGCCAGCTCCTCGGGGATCCAGAAGCGGGCCTGCTCGCCGTTGGTCATCAGCTGGAGGCCCTCGGTCCAGCCGGGGATCACAGCCCCCAGCCCGAAGGTCGCGGGGCGGGAGCGCTTGCGGGAGGAGTCGAACATCTTCCCGTCGGTGGTCCAGCCAGAGTAGTGGACGGTCACAGAGGCCGCCGCCTCGGGGTGGGCTCCCCCGTCTCCGGGCTTGAGCACCTTCCAGGCGAGCCCAGAGGCGGTGCGCTGCGCGTCAGCGGGAGGGGCCGCGACGTCCTCAGGAGCGGCCTGGTCGGCGGGGCGGAGGGCGGCGTCCCTCGCCGGGGCTGCGGCCGCGGCGGGGGCTGCGGCGGCGGGGGCGCTGCGCTCCGGGTCCAGGGTTGTGTCTGGGTCGGAACAGGCGAGGAGGGCGGCGAGGAGCACGAGCATGGGAGACCTCTGGAGAGGGTTTGGGGGCTCCTACCCGCTCGGTCCCCGCACTTCAAGCGCTGTCCGCGTTTCGTGCTGAGGTCAGGGCACCTGGCGCGCCTGAGGGGCTCGGGGGGCGTTGGGGAGGGGGCCACAGGCCTCCGCGGCGCAGCGGGGCGATCCTGGCGTCGCCGCGTGCCGCGCTCGGGGGATGACGCCAGGGCCCGTCCCGCGTGAAGCGGTGTCGCGCGCGAGCCGGCGCCCGCCGCAGGCCGCCCACAGGCGGGGGGGCTACTCGGTGCAGGTCTCCTGGGGGGTGCTCACGATAGACTGGAGCTCTTCCTCGCTGATGAACTGGGCGCTGTAGCTCACCCCTCGGTTGGAGAGCTGCCCGTAGAAGGCGCGCATGTGGTTGCGCGACCCGCACCACAGGGTCTCGTAGACCGCGTTGGTCTCCAGGTCGTCGGAGCGGCCGAGCATCGCCTCCAGGTCGCGGATGTCCAGGTCCTCGATGGTGGCCCCGACGATCAGCGCCTCGTCCGCCGAGGCGCTGCCCTGCGCCACCAGGCTCTGGTACAGCGCCCCCAGCTCCTCGTTGACGAAGGCGCCGACGCTGTCGTCCACGACGGGGTCCTCGATGCCCAGGGCGGTCAGGCGCTCCAGCACCTGGTCCATGTGGCTCTGCTCGGAGCGGGCGATGTTCTGGTGGGCGTTGAGGCCCCAGATGTCGTACAGGGTGAGGTAGGTGTCGCGGGCCAGCTTCTCCTCTTCGCGGAGGAACTGCAGGTCGGCCACATCGAAGGCGCTGTCCTCCAGCGGGGTCTCGGCGCTTGTGTCCTCTCCGGCCTCTGGGTCGCTGACACCGGCGGTACAGGCGGCGAGGGAGAGCAGGGCGGTGGTCAGGGTGACGCGGAACATGCGGGCCTCTCGGTAGTGGAGACGAGAGCCACCGGCTGCGGGAGCTGTGGCGGTGGAGGGGGGAAACGGTGGGCGGGGCTACGGAGGTTGCGGCGAGGGGCCGCTACGCGGTGGGCTGCCCGGTGACCCGCTGCGCTCCGCGGCTCAGACCCCGCAGATCACCTCCCTGGCGAAGGCCTGAGCCTCCCCCAGGTGGACCGCCTCGCAGGCGAAGATCCGCGCCACCTCCCGCGGGAGCAGCGCCGGGTGCACAAGCCGCAGGCCCCGCAGCAGGTCCAGGCGGAGCCGCGGCGACAGCTCCGGCGAGTGGGCTGCCACTAGCGCCGCAGAGAGGTCCGCGGGGCCGCCTACCAAGCGCCAGCCCAGGGCGCGCAGGGCCGCCTCGCCCCCTCGGCGCCGCAGCGCCAGCTCCACCCACAGCTCCGCCAGGTCGAGCGACACGGCGATCTGAGCGTCTCCGCGCACCTCGCAGCGCACCTGCTCCGTGTGCGCCAGGTCCTCCGTCAGGGCCCGCGCCAGCCAGTCGCGCACCGGGGCGAGGGGGGCGTCCGCCAGCGGCTCAAAGCTCAGGAGGGTAGGGGGCATCGGGGCTCCATCGGTCGATGTCCGGAGGAGTCTCCACCCAGGGGAGGTGTGACAGGCTGGGGATCCCCCGGCTCAGGTCGGGAGGGACAGGCGCAGGGTGCCCAGCGTCCAGCGGGGCAGCTCGCCGGCCTCCAGCCAGCGCGGGCGCGCGGGCACCTGAGAGGGGGCGTGGTCGTTGAGCAGGAACCAGGGGAGCGATCCCGTCGCCGCCCCCTGCAGCATCCGCAGGGCGTGGCGCCGCTCTCCCGGCTGAGCGTGGTCGCGCCTGCCCTGGAAGCGCGCCCAGGGGACCCCGGTGTGCCCCACCGCACGCGCTGGCTCACGGGGACGCCACCACCCGTCGTCCGCCAGGCCGTGTCCCCTGGCGGGGGCCATCCTGGTCCCGCCGGCGGTGATGATCTCACGGTCGCTGGGCCCCTCCCAGTCCATCCACAGCTCCACACGAGGCCTGTCAGCCAGCAGCAGCGCCCCGGCGGTCGCCGAGGCCCCGAGCGAGAGGGACAGCACCGCGAGGGGCTCTCCCCCGAGGTGATCGAGCCCGGCCAGCACGTCCAGGTGGTGGATCGGCCCACCGAAATCCTCGGCCCCGCCGGTGTCGCCGCGCCCGGTGAGGTCCAGCGCCACCACCCTGTACCCCCACCCCACCAGGGAGGGGACCGGCAGCGGCCACCTCCACGCCCGGGCGGCGCCCTGCCCCAGCCCAGGGACGATCAGCACCGCGGGCCCCTCCCCAGCGGACAAGGCGTGGATCGTCCTGCCGTCTCGCGTCCGCAGGCGCAGCGACTCGGGTCGAAGAGAGAGGCGTCTGATGGCGTGGATGGGGAGCCCGGTGGTGTGGGAATGGGTTAGCGACAGTCTACTGGAACCCTGGAGTGAACATGCGCGTCTGGACTGCCCTCGCTGCACTGACCCTGGCCTCATCCCCCGCGCTCGCCGGCTCGCTGATGGCCGTGAAGATGGATGAGCCCGTCAACATCTATGTGGACGGGCAGGCGCTCCGCACCGACGCCAAGGGCCGCCAGGCGCTGCTGGCGGGCCTGGACGAGGGCGATCACCACGTCAAGGTGGTGACGGTGGTGGGGTCGGAGATCCTCTGGGACGGCACCGTCAACCTGGCGGACGCCACCCAGTACAAGACGCGGTGGGCCAAGGACGGCACCTTCTCGGTGATCTCCTCCAAGGGGTGGGACGGCGGCGAGATCACCGGAAAGCGGGCCGAGTGGGTCACCCTGGCGGTGAAGGCGGCGGGCGCGGCCATGGCCGGGCAGTCGGTGATGGACGTGCTCGGCGCTGGCGAGTCCTCGAAGGCCATCTCAGCGCCGGTCAAGGCCGGCACCGAGCGGACCGACGCTCCCCCCGCCGGGATCGCGGCCGTGACCCTGTCCGTGTCCGACGGGAGCATGGTCAACGTGTGGGTGGACGGGACTGAGCGCCTGCAGATCCGCAGCGACGGCGACTACTCGCTCCAGGTGGCTGCTGGCGACCGACAGATCGAGCTCAAGGATTTCCCCAACCTCAAGACGCTGGCCCACGGCACCCTGAGCGCGGCGGGTGGGGGGGCGGTCCACTTCACCGCCGGGGAGTCCCTCGGGCTCATCGCTGGTGAGGGGGCCGATGCCTGGAAGCCGGAGTAGCGTCCAGGTCACGGCGCACCCCCTGCTCGAGCTGGGGGTGCTGTGGGCTGAGTGGCCAGCGCCCCTGGGGAGCCTCAGCGCACCTGGGTGGCTGGACCTCCTGACGGGTGCCGAGGCGGAGGTGGCGCTGCCCCCCCCCGACGCGCTGGTGCGCCGTGAGGTCCGCGGCCTGCTGCGGCAGGGCGGCTTCAGCCCCTCGGGCAGGAACAAGCCGTGCTCCGAGTGGATCGCGGGGGTGGCGTCCAAGGGGGACTTCCCGCGGATCTCTCCCGCGGTGGACGCCTGCAACGCCGCGTGTCTCCACGGGGGGCTGCCGATCTCCACGGTAGACGCAGACCGCCTAGTGGGGGCTCTGCGGGTGGACGTCGCTCCTGTCGGCTCGGAGTACGTCTTCAACCGCTCGGGGCAGGTGCTCCGGCTGGCCGGGCTGCTCTGCCTCTTCGACCAGGAGGGCCCCTGCGCCAACGCCGTGAAGGACGCGCAGCGCACCAAGACCGACGAGGGGACCGTCAGGACCCTGTCGCTGGTGTGGGGGACCCGCGCGCTCCCGGGTAAGACCGAGGAGATCGTGGGGTGGTACCGCGGGGTGATGGAGCGCCTGGGGGCTGAGGTCGCGCTGGGGTGACGGGCTGTCGCCGCAGGCCGGACAATAATCCGCCTCCCCTATGGCCAGCGGGGGGCGTCGGCCATAGGGGACGGGGGTCTCACAGTCCATAACAAAAGGAGCCCCCAATGCGCGGTACCCTCGCCCTCTCGCTGCTGCTCGTCGCCCTCTCCGGGTGCGGAAAGAGCGTGGTCCAGCGGGAGACCTACTCCAACTCGATGCTCGCCATCGAGAGCCTCAGCCTGGACCGGAACGTCATCTTCAAGGAGATCGGCAACGTCTCTACCACCGCCAAGGTGACGGTGCAGATCGATGCCCTGGGGGTCAAGACCATCTCTGGCGAGGGCTTCACCTTTCAGATCTCGTCCAAGGGTGAGATCACCGATCAGTCGGGCAACGTGCTCCACGTGGGCGCGATGATGCCGATGGTGTCCGCGGTGGGCGCCCCGGTGGGCAAGCTGTTCGGCGGCTTTGGCAGCGGGGGCGGCAGCGTGATCAAGTCCGACAGGGACTACGCGGTGGACATCGCCCACTACTACCTGATCAAGAAGGCGCGGGATCGGGGCGCGACCGCCCTGATGCTCCCCACCTATGACTGGCGCGTCGTGGAGAACGCCGAGCAGAAGAGCATGTTCTTCGGCCTGATGAAGAAGGTCGTCAACCAGACCAACGACTACGAGGTCACGGTCAGCGCGACGATGGTGAACTTCATCCCGGCGCCCCGCCGCGTCGAGCCCAAGGGCGGCGGGCCGCTCGCGGTCCCGGCGGAGTAGCGCCCAGCGCGCACGCCTCTCGTGGGGGCCTTGCCGCGCGCTAGCTGGCGAGCCCCCCGCGAGGGGCGTCGATCAGTCGACGATGAGGGGCACCAGGGTGTTCTTGATCAGCACCTGTTCGCCGCGCAGCTCGGCGTGGTTGCCGGCCCAGCGCCGCTCCACCTGGAGGTTGGTGCCGTCCTCTTGGGGGATGAGCCCCTCCTTGCCGACGAAGTCCACCAGGGTGCCGCGGTTCCACTGGCTGTAGTGGGCGCCGCAGAAGCCGCGCGCCTGGTGCTTCTTGTCGCAGCCGTCGACCTTGCAGCCGCGGTCCTTCTTGGCCTTGCGGGGCGCCTTGGCCTCTGGCTCCCCCACCGGGGCCGCGGCGACCGGCTCCCCGGCGGTGGCGTCCGCGACAGGCTCTTCCGCGACAGGCTCGACGGCGGCGGGCTCGTCCGCGACAGGCTCTTCCGCGACAGGCTCGACGGCGGCGGGCTCTTCCGCGACAGGCTCGACGGCGGCGGGCTCTTCCGCGACAGGCTCTTCCGCGACAGGCTCGTCCGCGACAGACACGTCCGCGACAGGCTCGTCCGCGACGGCCTCGTCCGCGACAGGCACGTCCGCGACAGGCTCGACGGTGGCGGGGGCGTCCGCGACAGACACGTCCGCGACAGGCACGTCCGCGACGGCCTCGTCCGCGACAGGCTCGACGGCGGCGGGCTTGTCCGCTTCGGGCTTGTCGGCGTGTCGCCGCTCCAGGGCTGCGATCCTGGCGCTCAGCGCCTTTACCTCGGACCAAGCGTCGGTCAGGCGGGCGGTGGCGCCGTCAAGCGCGGTGTGGAGCCCCGCTAGGGCCTCCTCGGGCTGCGACAGCGCTGCGCGGGCCCTGTTGAGCTCCTCACGGACCACCTGCAGCTCTGCTGAGCGGGCGTAGTCGCGGGCCAGGAGGATGTCCTCGATCGTGCTCCGCAGGGTCTCCTCCAGGTACTGGGAGATGGGGCGGCTGATAGCGGTCTGGAAACGGTCTCGGAGACCCATGGTCGGCTCCTGTGGTGCGGTCAGTGGGTGAGGTTCGCGGCCCGGCGCAGGAGCGCGTCGAGCTCGGTCGCCAGGGCGGTGACGTCGCTCGTGACGCGCTGAAGGCGCTCGGCGGTGTGGCGGCTGTTGACGAGTAGATCCGCCTCGCAACGGGCTAGCAGGCGCACCTCCTCGCGCAGGGCGTGCAGATCGGCGCGAGCGGCGAAGCCCTCGGCGTCGAGCAGCCGCTCGGTGGAGCCGCGAACCACGGCCTCCGTCAGCCCTTGGGCGTCAGTGCTAGGAAAGGGAGAAGTCACGGTGTTTCCTCCTGACGCTGACCTATCCTGTCGGATCGGTCCGTCAACCGTCAGGTTGGCGATAGGCGCGCCGGAGGCCCTGATAAAGCGCCGTTGGAGCTTGCGTCAGCCCGTCAGGGGGGGGCGCTGACGGTCCGTCAGGGTGTCCGCGCCCGCCCCTGCACCATCAGCCCCTGGAGGATGACCGCCAGTCCCTCGCGCGCGAGCATCGCCCGGTCGTGGGCGATCCCTATCGCGGCCTGACCCGCGAGCCCGTCGATGATGGCCTTCACCAGGATCGCCACCGCGACAGGATCTGTCTTCCGGAAGGCGCCCTCCGCGATGCCCTGGGCCACCAGTCGGGTCGCCGCCTCGACGAAGTGCTGGTGGACCGCCTGCAGCTCCTCCCGGATCTCCTCGTCGCGGATGCCCTGCTCGGTGATCATCAGGAAGAAGCGCGCGACGGGGTTCTCTGGGGCGAAGTAGTCGAGGTACTTCTGACCCAGCTCCACCAGCAGGGCCGCGGCGGGCCTCGGGTCGGTCTCGGCGCGGGCCAGGAAGGCGTAGGTGTCCTCGTGCTCCTGGTGGATCAGCGCCATGAAGATGTCGCGCTTGGAGGGGTAGTAGAAGTAGACCGCCCCCTTGGACAGCCCCGCGCGGCGGGCCACGTCCTGCACCCTGGCCTGGAGGTAGCCCTCCTCGATGAACACGTCTCGGGCCGCGTTGAGGATCTGCTCGCGGCGGTCGGACTCTGGCAGGTGCCTGGTCATGGGGTCTCTGGCGGGGAGAGGTGATGTAGCGCGGCGGGCAGGGGACGGTGGATGGTACTCTCCTGGACGTTTCGTTGCAGCCCCGCGGGCCACTCGCGCGGTTCCAGCCTCGTGAGCAGGTGCCAGAGCAGCAGCATCCCCTCGCCGTGGTGGAGGTGGTGGCCGCTGGGGCCGCGTTCGGGCAGCGCCTCGGGCCAGGGGAGCAGGCAGGGGGCGAGCACCGTCAGGGTCTCGTGCAGGCCGAGGGTGAGCAGGGGCAGCTCGCCCACCTCCTCCTCTCCCGTCGCGGGGTCTCGCAGGCTCACCTCGCGCAGGGACCACCCCGCCGACGGCCCGCCGAGGGGGAAGGTGAAGGCGCCCGCGGCGCCCGACAGGGTCACCTCGCGCCCCTCCAGGGTCAGGCGGTGCGTTGGGGACCAGGGCAGGAAGCCCCTGAGGTCCAGCGGGGGAGGTCCCCCGAACCACAGGCGCACCGCGGTGGTCTCCCAGGCCTCGGCTGGCACCGCGGTCCTCAGCCACGAGAGCCCGTCCCCCAGCGGATCGTAGAGGGTCTGCCGCGCGATCGCCCTCGCGGGGGCTAGGCCGAGCAGCGAGGTGCCGCCCACCCCCACCAGCAGGTGGAGAAAATCGACGGGGACATCGGTGGCAGCAGCCTGATAGTGCTCGGTCCTCACCTGCAGCTCGAGGGCGATCAGCGCCTGCTCCGGGGCGGAGAGCAGCACCTGGAGCCGCACGAGGTCTCCCATCTGGTGGGCGAGGATCGACGCCGCGCTCACCTCGGCGGGGCGCACCACGAGCTCCATCTCTCCCAGGCGGTCGCGCAGGTGCAGGTGCTCGCCCAGGGTGAGGGTCACCGTCTGCCGCTTGCGCAGCTCCAGCACCACCTCGGCGGCGATCAGGGCGAAGGCCAGGGGGAGCGGGGCGCTCCAGCGCCAGCCCACCCAGAACAGCAGGGCGCTCAGGGCCAGCCCCAGCGCCCCAGCGGTCAGGCGCAGCGGGGTCGCCAGGAAGGCGTCCAGCTTGTGCGGGGCGCCGATGAGGTGGATGGGCTCCACTCAGCGCACCTGCGTGAGGGCGCGGAGGATGCGCTCGAGCTCGCGGTTTCTCACCGCCTGCATCGCCCGGGGGAGCCTCTCGGCGGCGCGGCTGCTCCGATGCAGGGCCCTGGTGAAGGGGGTGGGGCGCAGGCCGTCCCCCCCGAGCAGGGGGGTGTTCGCCGGGAGCTGGGCCAGGGCGCGCAGGAGCGGTCTGGGGATCCACGGCTGTCCCGCGGCGTAGATCAGCCAGTTCAGCCAGCTGGGCACCGGGTGGAGGAAGGGCTTGCGGTAGATCTGCCGCACCTCATCGGTCAGCAGCCCCTCGGCGGTGGCCTTCTCGTTGAGCCAGGTCCCGGGGAACAGGACCAGCGAGCCGATCGCCAGGTCGAAGGGGTGCTCCAGGCTGAGCAGGAGCGAGAGGGTCATCCGGACGCTGTCGGCGGACTCCCAGGGCACGTCGGTGATGACGTGGTAGCGCGGGCGCAGCATCCGCCCGGCGGTGTGGTGGCGGTGGAGGAGGCTGGCGGCGGCCCGGACCTGGTCCTCGGTCTCGGAGCGCAGGAAGAGCTCCTTGATCTCCTCGCTGCCCGACTGGATGCCCATCTCGCAGTAGATCAGCCCGGCGTCCAGCAGCAGGTCGAGCTTGTCCTCCCGCAGGGTGGTGGGGGAGGTCTGGCAGAACCAAGGCAGGCCCACCTCGCGCTTGTAGGCAGCGGCGAATTCCTCCATCCAGCGGTAGGAGTTGGCGAAGAAGGTGTCGTCGAACTCGTAGAACACCTCGATGAAGGGGTAGCGCTCCTTGAGCCACCGCATCTGCGCGACGGTGCTCTCGACGGTGCGGCGGCGCATGGGGCGCTGCGCCGAGGAGGCGCAGTAGGTGCACCGGTGGGGGCAGCCCCTGGTGGCCATCACCCGCATCCCGATCGCCTGGCGACCCCCGTGGAAGGGCAGCCTGGGGAGCACCTCGCGCATCCTGGCGGAGGTCATCGGCACCACCCGGCCGCGGTGATCCACGTAGTGGCCCGGGGTGTCGAAGTCT
Organism: Deltaproteobacteria bacterium; assembly: GCA_016938035.1. Classification (GTDB taxonomy): domain Bacteria; phylum Myxococcota_A; class UBA796; order UBA796; genus JAFGVK01. The sequence continues at coordinate 14,422 of JAFGVK010000229.1, forward strand.
GGCCAGGGTATGGCGTTGAGGTCGGGCAGATCGGGCGCCTCGCCGTTGTCGATGACCCGCGCGCCCACCCTGGCCCACACCCCCCGCACGGCGGTGGGGTCTCCGCCATGCAGCGCCTCCAGCCACTGGGGAACGGCGATCTCGCCCTCGCCCACGCACACGTAGTCGGCGATCTGGATCGAGGTCTCAGGGCGCACGGTGGGGTGGGTGCCGCCCCAGATGACCGGCAGGCCCAGCGCGCGCTGCACCGCCTCGGTGAGCTGCACAGCCCGGTCCCAGTAGAGGGACATGAACGACACCCCCACCGCGTCGGCGCCCCGGCAGATCTCCACCACGTCCCGCACCACCGCCTCGGGGTACTGGTAGACGTGCTCACCGTCGAAGCGGTTGGCGCCGACCCCGCCGCGCAGGAAGACCACCGACACCTGGTGGCCGCCGGCCTTCAGCACCGAGGCGAGCTGCCTGGGTCCGAAGGCCATGCAGTCTGGGGGGTTGGGGGACAGGATCACCAGCCGCATGGGCAACTCCTCGCGCCGCTACATACCGGACCGTGGGCCGTCAGGCACCCGCGCACCCACTCTGCTGCCCGACGGCTGACAGGGGCCATTCTGAGGCGCAGCGGTCAGGCCCCCTGGGCCACCATCGTTGACGGGTGCCCAACGGCGGCTGTCGGACAGGACCTCCGGCCCATGCGTCGGTCTCTTGCTCACGATAGCCGCTTATTCACAAGAATAATCCGCTGCTATGGAGGACGTGTTGATCGCCGTGGCCGATCGGACCGGGTTCAGCAGCCCTTCGCCGCCTCCGCCGCGCCCGTGAGGCGTCCCGGCTGGGTGCTATCACGAACGAACCACCGGTATCGGCGCGTGACGCGCTCTCCGCGCCGGGCGCTGGGGCGTTCCGGGCCTCGGCCAAGCGGGTGGTTCCACGACGTTGTCGCCCTCCTGTCGAGGAGGGCCGATGACGGTTTTGCCACCCGTAAGGGGCCACCGCGCCATAAGTGATTCACTTCACGGGTCATGCTCCTCGTCCACCGAGCGCCGAAACAGGCTGCAGATCCTGCTCTGGGACCTCCGGGATACGGCGCAGAATACAGGTTGTTCCACTATAAACTGTCGTCGGATGCGGAACCACGGTCAACGTGCTGCGCGAGGCATCAAGAGGTCTACTTGTTCTGCGGTGACTCCTAGGAACCCCTCTGCGCGTGCCAAGGTCGCCGACACTACGGGAGAACGCCGATTTTCGTCGCGACGTGCTACGGACGAACCCGCGTTTTGGGAGAGGCAGCGCAGCGGTGGGACGAATTACGAGGGGCTCAAGGTTTGTGGTCGCTCGACCGGTACGGATACCCGCGCCGGCCATGATCATCGTGTGGCCCAGGTCTGCTCACCGCCTGCCGCGCTGCCGGAGGGAGAGGGTGTTGCCAGCGCGCTGAGATCCTAATTTCCGACGGCCTTGGGGCCGCCGCCAAGGGGGCTTCGCTCTCCTTCGTGTGGGACTGCGTCCCACCCAATCCCCCCCTGCTCGGGGCTTGCCGCCCCCTCTCCCCCTTCGGGATCGGGCGCCCCTCCCGTGCCGGAGGCGCCCCCCGCATGACCCCCTTGGGCGAAACGATGATCACGGCCCCCGCGCCCTGCGCCCTCCTCCTCCATCCTGTCGGCGGCGACCACCCCCGCCCCCGCTACTGCCGCGGTAGCACCGGCAGCCTGGGGCCGCTCGGGCGCTGGAGGGAGATCGCGTCGCCGGCTGCGGTCACCGCTACCGTCCGGTCGCCTACTCGCAGCTCCAGCCCGTGCAGTGGAGGAGGGCGCTGGCTCAGGTCAAGCACGACCGTCAGCCCAAGCGGCGGCCCGCTCAGCGGCGGGCTGTAGGAATGGGAGGCGCGCAGCGCGCCATCTACCGCGGTGACCGTAAGCCGCCCCGCGCCGGTGTGGATGGTTAGCACCCCGCCCGACAGCGTGGGCTCCGTCGCGGGGGCCCCGGCGTGACGGGTCAGCGCCTCTACCGTCGCCCGGTGCAGGTGAGGCGGGAGCCCACCGGGGCGCAGCAGGCGGGCGAGCTGCCTCACCTGCGGCAGCCCGAGCAGCGCCGCCAGGGAGAGGTAGGCCACGCCCAGCGGGGGCAGGAGCAGCAGGGAGGCCCCGGTCAGGGGGATGAGCGCCCAGCCGAGCACCCCCGTCAGGGTTGCGGCGACGGTGATCTTGGCCAGATCGCGCCACACCCCGTCGGCCCACCCGCCGGCGCGCCTCCCCAACAGGGCGAGCAGGGCGATCCCCTCTGCGCTGGCCACCGCGGCGTGGGCGAGGGGCAGCCCGGTCACCCCCAGTGCGTGCGCGAGGGTGAGCGAGAGCGGGATCTTCGCGGCGACGGTCCCCAGCGACAGCAGCATCGGGGTCCAGGGGTCGCGCCAGGCGTAGAAGGAGGGCGCCGCCACCCTGTGGAGGGCGAAGGCCACCGCGCCCAGGGAGTAGGCCCGCAGCAGCTGCGCGGTGATCGCCGTGTCCTGGGCCGAGAAGGCGCCGCGCTGGTAGAAGAGGGCCACCAGGGGCTCAGCGAACAGGCCGAGGGCGAGGGCCCCCGGCAGCACCAGGAAGGTGGTGAGGCTCAGGGCGCTGCCCAGGGTGTCCCGCGCCTCGCGCTCCGCGCCGTCGGCCAGGAGGGCCGACAGCCTCGCCAGGCTGACCACCGCGATGGAGCCGGCGAACACCGTCATCGGGAGCTGCACCAGCCGGAAGGCGTAGCCCAGCCACGACACAGGGCCGTCGCCCAAGGTGGACGCGATCTGCAGGTCGATCAGCACCCCCGCCTGCACCGTCCCCACCCCGAGGATCGCGGGCCCCATGAAGCCCAGCAGGGGCCGCAGCAGCGGGTGACCGCGCAGGCTCGGGCGGAGGCGGAAGCCCAGCTTGTACAGGGCGGGGAGCTGCACCGCGGCCTGGAGCAGGCCCCCGATCGAGGCAGCCGCCGCCACCAGCACCAGCGGCTGCAGCCCCCACCGGGTCGCCCAGGCAGCGGGCACCAGGCAGCCCCCGATCACCGCAGCGTTGAACGCGGCGGGAGCGAGCGCGGGGAGGAAGAAGCGCCCCTGCACGTGGAGCATCCCCCCCAGGACGCTGGCGAGGGAGATGCCCGCCAACAGCGGCGCCAGGCCCTGGATCAGCCTCGCGGTGAGCGCCGCCTTCTCGGGTGAGAAGCCCGCGGCCACCAGCCACACCCAGGGCGCAGGGGCCAGCAGCAGCAGGGCAGCCAGGGCGCCGAGGGCCAGCAGCAGCACCCCGAGCAGGGCGTTGCTCAGGGCCCAGGCCGAGGCGCGCCCCTCCTCCTGCAGGGCCTTGGCGAAGTGGGGGACGAAGGCGCTGGACAGGGAGCCCTCCGCGAACAGGTCCCGGAGCAGGTTGGGGACCCTGAGCGCGGCCAGGTAGGCGTCCGCGTCGGCCCCGGCGCCGAAGACCGCGGCGAAGACCACCTCGCGGAGCAGGCCGCTGACCCTGGTGAGCAGCTGCGCCGCCGCGCCCGCGGCGCTCTGTCGGGAGAGGTCGGCCAAGGCCTAGTGGATCGTCTCGTCGTCGCGCCCGCCGGGGAGCACCGTGAAGCGCCGCAGCTCGCGCTCGATGTCCCGCGACTTGCGCCTGAGGGCCCGGCGCCGCGCCAGGGGACCCCGCAGGTACCACCAGCCGAAGACCCCCAGCACCGCGCCCAGGTGCTCGGCGGTGTCGAGGCTGGGCTCGGCGAACAGGAGCAGGGCCGAGACGGCCAGGGTGCCCCAGGCGATCCAGCTCCCCTTGATCGGCAGGACGAACCACAGGTTCACCGTCCCGTTGGGGAGGCTCAGGCCGAACAGCGCGATCATGGCTCCGATCAGCGAGGACCACCCGGTCGCGCCCCCGTAGAGGGAGGCGAAATCCACCAGCCCGTCCAGCACCAGCCCCAGCGCCACCCCGGTCACCGCGGCGGTGGCCAGCGTCGCCAGGAGCCTGGGGATCGGCATCAGCCGCTCCATCGCCGGGAGGAAGAACCACAACACCAGCAGGGTCATCAGGGTGGACCACGCCCCCCCTCGCCCGGGCCCCTGCACCGCAAAGTGGGTGAGCAGCTGCCAGGGCTCAAAGGGGCCGGACAGCGGCTGCCATGAGAGGAGATCCACCGGTAGACGGAGATAATTTCTCGCGATCACCTCGATGAGGTACAGACCGAGGACCGCGCCCAGGGTGTTTCGCATCCAGGGGAGCAGCGGCGGCAGTGTCATGGCTTGCATGGACATGTAGGCCCGGGGTAGGTGTCTGAGCTCAGGAGATGCGGTAGTATGCACCGGCATCACCCCGGCGGCCACGGCTGGAATTGGCAGGAGAGTACGGTTGACGGCATCGCTGGATCTCATCGCGCTCAGCGGGCCACGGGAGAAGGAGCGGATCTCCTTGTTCCCTGACCAGATCCTCCGGATCGGCAGGTCGACCAAGGGGCTGCACCTCGCCGACCCGCTGGTGAGCCTAGAGCACGCAGAGATCGAGTGGGTCACCGACCGGTACTGGGTCGTCGATATGGGCTCTGCCACGGGCACCTTCATCGACGAGGTGAAGATCGGGGTGGAGTCCAAGCCGCTCCTGCCTGGCTCGGTGCTCCGCATTGGCGAGAGCGAATTCCTTGTAGAGGTGCGCGAGGAGCGATCGACCTGGGCCTGGGTGGTGATCGGCGTGCTGGCGGTGCTGGCGGTGTCCGGGATCGCGATGCTCAGCTGGTCGCTGCAGACCGTGACCTACGATCCGCTGCTGACCTGGAACGAGCCGATTCATCTGGGTGGAGGCAAGGAGACCCGCTCCCTGCGCCTGCCCGTGTCGTACCTCGTAGAGACGGGGCTCGATCACCGCGCTACGGCCATCCAGCGGGTCACCGACATGGACGCCGACGGGGTGGACGAGGTCTGGCTGCGCCACAAGGGCGGCAGGCGGGTGTACACCTTCGCGGCCGACGGCGCCTGGCGCCTCCTGGGCGCCTTCCCCGAGGGCTGCGTTGAGCGCGAGGGCTGGATCTTTCCCGACCTGCGCTGCGATGGGGCTGCCTATCACTACGAGGCCGGCGCCTACCAGGTGAGCGGCCAGGAGGGGGTGGTGGTCTGGACCGGCGCCGGCGCGGGCGCCAAGGTGGCGAGGGTCACCTCGCTGGGGGGCTCGACCCTCGGCGGCTTCCTGGCCGAGCGCGGGGTGCTGGAGCCGATCCAGTACCTGCTCTGTGAGGAGGCGCTGCCGGGGCTCCCGGCGCAGGTGCTGACTGCCTCGGGACGGATGGAGCCGCTGGATTTTGGCTGCCTTCAGGACGTGCAGCTGGGGGGGGCGGTGGCCGAGGAGTTCGCCAAGGAGCGCGTGAGCGCGGTCGCCCTCACCTACGGGGGCTACCAGGCGCTGCTGCGGGACCTGCGGGCCTTCGTGGCGGGGAACTCCCTGGGGGTCTTCGTCGGCCCGGGCCGCGGCGGGGTGCTGCACGCCTGGGAGGCCTCGCCGCTGCGGCGGGTCGGCAACTTCCGCCTCTCGTTCCGCGGGCCCGAATTCTACGCTGACGAGGTGTTCGAGGGGCAGGAGGACGAGGTGGTCCACCCCTGGCGCGCCGGTGAGCCCGGCTGGGCCGCGGCCCCTCCCGCCAAGGTGGCGGTGCTTGGCCCAGGTGAGGACACCGCCCTCAAGGGCGAAGGGTGCGCCACCCTGCGGGTCGAGGCGCATGCCCCCGTCTGCACCCTGCGGCGCTGGTGTTTCCCGGCCCGCACCTACCTGCAGGTGTACGAGGAGGGCTGCGGCGAGAGCCGACTGCTCGGCGGTGTGCCCTATCGCGGGGGCGCCTTCACGCTCCGCGGGACCCACGTCGAGGTCGCCGGGTGGGTGGACAACGTGCTCTCGGGGGGGCGCATCGACGTGACCAGGACCCGGCTCGCGTGGCGCCTGCGCGGAGCGTCTGAACAGAGTCCTTGACTCAGCCCCTCCAAGGGGTGATGCTGTACGCATGTTCAAGCCTGGAGGAGTAGTGGAAGAACTCTCGCCGCGTCAGACTCAGGTGTTCAACTATATCTCCAGCGCCATCGAGGAGACCGGCGTGGTGCCCTCGTTCCGCGAGATCGGCGCCGCGTTGGGGATCAAGTCCACCAATGGGGTCAGCGACCACATCCGCGCCCTGATCAAGAAGGGCTTCCTGGAGCGGGTGGGCGATGCGGGAAAACCAAGGTCGCTCCGTCTCTCGCAGCGGGCTCACGAGCAGCGTGAGGACGGGGACACCAGGGGGATCCCCCTCCTGGGGAAGGTGGCCGCGGGGGTGCCGCTGCTCGCGGAGGAGAACCACCGCGGCGTGCTGCGCGTCGACGCCTCGATGCTCCCGTCAGGCAGCAACCTCTTCGCGCTAGAGGTCACCGGCGAGTCGATGATCGAGGACGGCATCCACGACGGCGACTACCTGTTCATCAGGGAGCAGCCCACCGCCCACGACGGTGAGATCGCGGTGGTGATGGTAGAGGGCGAGGCCACAGTGAAGCGCTTCTTCCGCATGGGGCACGTCATCCGCCTGCAGCCTGCCAATTCAGCGATGAAACCGATCTTCTTGGACTCCAGCTCGGGCGACGTGAAGATCCTCGGGGTGGCGGTGGGGCTGTACCGCAAGATCTGATCTCCCGGGGGTGGGCGCAGAATTCCCGCGACAGCGGGCCCCAAGGCGGTAGAGGTGGAGGGAATGACCCGCGCTGAGTACCGCCCATGCCGCTGACCCTCCTCGCCCCTCCCTGGATCCTGCTGCTCACCGGCCTGGGCGCTGTGGGGACGATCGGCCTCACCGCGCTCACCCGGCGCGGCGGGCGGCGGCTGCCCGAGCTGCTCCTCGCCGGCGGGCTGGTGGGGCTGTGGGTGATGGGGGCGAGGCCCGCCTCGCTGCAGGAGGTGGAGCGCCAGGTGCCGGGGCGGGTGGCGGTGCTGGTAGACGACTCGCGCTCGATGACCCTGCGGGGGCCGGGTGACCGCCCCTGGTCGGATCGGGTGGGCGAGGTGCTGGGGACCTTGGGGCCGGACGTAGAGGTGTACCATTTTGGAGGGGACCTCGCGGCGGGGCCCGCAGCGGGCTGGGAACAGCGCGACAGCGACCTGGGTGCGGCGCTCTCGTCCTTCGCCGCCAGGAGCGCGGGCAGGCCCTACGCGGGGGTGGTGCTGATCAGCGATGGCCTGGACCGGGGCGCCCTGCGGCGGGGCTGGCAGCGGGACGGGGCGCTGCAGTGGGGGCCGCTCCCGGGGCCCCTGACGATCTACGCGGCGGGGGCTCCGTCTGCGGGGGGCGACCTCGCGGTGGGGGCGCTCACCCTCCCGAGCGTGGCCTACGCGGGCGAGCCGCTGCCGGTCCGGGCCAGGATCCGAGGGGGCGGCTTCGAGGGCAGGGAGGTCCCTGTGCAGCTCCTCAGCGAGGAGGGGGTGGTGGACGAGGGGACGGTGAGCATCGGCCCCGAGGGGTGGGGGGAGGTGACGCTGGAGGCCACCCCGCGCCAGGTGGGCCCCGCGGTGCTCTGGGTGCAGGTGCCCGATCTGCGCGGTGACGCCTCGCCTCTCGACAACCGCGCTCCGGCGGTGGTGCAGGTGGTGCGCGACCGCTTGCGGGTGCTGCACGTGGCGGGGGCGCCGTCCTGGGACGTGAAATTCCTCCGCCGCTTCCTCAAGGAGGACCCCTCGGTAGAGATGGTGTCCTTCTTCATCCTCCGCACCACCGCCGACATGAGCGCTGGCTACGGTGGGAGCGAGCTGGCGCTGATCCCCTTCCCCTACCGGGAGCTGCTCAGCGACGAGCTGCCAGGCTTCGACGTGGTCATCCTCCAGGACTTCGACCAGCAGCCCTACCTGCAGGGCGACGCCGAGGTGCTGGGGCAGCTCCGCGATTTCGTCACTGAACAGGGGGGAGGCCTGGTGATGGTGGGCGGCCCCCAGGCCTTCCGGGCTGGGGGGTACGCGGGCACCGCGGTGGAGGGGGTGCTGCCGGTGGCGCTGGGCCGGGGGGCGCCGTGGGTGGACGAGGAGGTGGTGCCCAGCCTGACCCCCGCCGGGCGGCTCCACCCGATCACCAGGCTGGAGCCCACAGAGGACCAGAGCGCGCAGGGCTGGGCCAGGCTCCCGGCGCTGGAGGGCCTCAACCTGGTGCAGGGTCTCGCCCCTGGGGCGGTCGCGCTCCTCGACGACGCCGCGGGCCGGCCGGTGGTGGCGGTGCGTGAGGTGGGGGCGGGGCGCACCATGGCGCTCCTGTCCGACGAGAGCTGGCGCTACGCCTTCGCGGAGGCGGGTGAGGGGCGCGGGAACCAGGCCTACCTGCGCCTGTGGAAGGGGGCGCTGCGCTGGCTGGCGCGCGACCCGCAGTCCCAGGCGGTGCTCGCGCAGGTGGACGACACCAGCGGGGCGGTGGGGGTACCTGTCTCGCTGCAGGTGATCGCCCGCGGCCCGGGCTTCCGCCCCGCGCCTGGGGCAAGGGTCGAGGTGGCGGTGCAGCGGGATGGCCTGCCAGTAGACCGCTTGGCTGGCCTCACCGGCGAGGACGGGGTGGCGCTCCTGTCGTGGACCCCCGCGGAGGCGGGGAGCTATCGCCTGCAGGTGCTGGCGAGGCAGGGGGACACCTCGCTGGGCTCGGCCGAGGCGGCGGTGGCCGTGAGCGCGGAGGATCCAGAGCTGCGGGAGCGCTCCCCGGACCTGGCCTTCCTCCAGGCGCTGGCTGCCAGCGGGCGCTATTATCCCCCTGAGAGCCTCGGACCGCCCAGGCTCGACCAGGGGCAGGTGTGGGTGGAGCGCGAGGAGCGGCTGACCGACCTCAGCGCCCACCCCCTGCTGGTGGGGGCCACCCTGCTCCTGCTAGGGCTGGGCTGGCTGGCCGGGCGGCGGGAGGCGCGCCCCTAAGGCTTGCCAGCGCTGCAGACGCCCGCACGGCGGGGTCGTGCGCTGCCACCGGGTGGCGGGGCGGCCGCGCTCGGTGATGGGGCCGGGTGCGGTCAAGGACTGGGTCCTCCGCTCGCAGCTTCGCCCGGGAGCTCAGGTCCCGGCAAAGGGGGGGTGAGCGCCCACGGAGCGCCTCCCGCAGGCGGACCGGGCCGCGCTGGCGCGGATGGCGCTAGTCGCTGGGTCCCCGGCGCCCTGAGGTCGTGAGGAGGTCGGCGCTGGCTGCCTCTCGTCGTTGGGGGGGGACTCCTGGGGGGGCAGGGCAATCGCAAAGTCACGCTAGGGTGTGAATCCAAAACGATAAGTGTACCAAATACGCTCCGATAGGATCGGATGATGTCGAAGCCTATCCTATAGGACCGGAGGAGAAGAGGTCCGACAGCCCCAAA
>JAFGVK010000230.1 GCA_016938035.1 Deltaproteobacteria bacterium
CACCGGCCCACCGGCCCACTGGCTCAATGCCGCTCCGGCTCACCGGCCCACCGGCCCACCGGCCCTCCAGCCCACCGGCTCACGGGCTCAATGCCGCTCCGGCTCACCGCCTCACAGGCCCACCGGCCCATCGGCTTTCCGGCTGACGGGCTCACGGGCGCTCCGGCGCGAGTTCCCACGGCTGCTTCGGCCCACCGGCGCTCGGCCCCTACTCCTCACCGACAGGACCCGCCCGCAGGTGCTCGCCCAGGCGCTCCATCGCCTCAGTCGCAGCGCGAACCTCGCGCTCCAGTCTCGGGTTGTCGAGGAAGTCCCGCAGCCCCTCGGGCAGGGAGGCCATCGCGTCGCCCAGCGCCTCAGAGACGTTCTCCCTTGCGGAGCCCGCGATAGCCTCCAGGCGCTCCCTAGCTGCCGCCGCGTCCGCGGGCGCCTCCGACAGCCCCTGGCGCAGGGTCTCGCGCAGCCCCTCCCCCACCTCACGGAGGCCGCGGAGCACCTCCTTGGGATCCCTGCGCTCAGCGTCAGGGGTCGCGACCCGCGCCTGACGCAGGGTGTCCATCGTGCTGTTCAGGAAGCGTCCCATTCCCCTGCTGACCTGAGTGACCGTCTCGCGCACCAGCTCCTTGGCGCGCTCCTCGCTCACCTGGTGCTGGGACACCTCCTCCTCGAGCACCCTCCGCTTGCGGCCCGTCAGGCTCCGCAACAGCAGCGTCCCCTCTGTCAGCTCGGCGTCATCGGGCAGATAGTAGAAGCGGAGCTGGTCCGCCGTGGCGTACAAGGTGTGTCCCATGCGGCCTCCTTCTCCTGCATCCTACAGCAGAACCGCGGCGGCCTGTTGGCTCGTCGCGTCAGGCGGCCAGCGCACCGACAGGGCCGCCGGGGGTCAGGCCTGTGGGGCCGCAGCGGCCTGACGCACGCCCTCCGAGGTCGCGGGGAAGATCCCACGCTCGGTGATCAGCCCAGTGATCCACGCCCCAGGCGTCACATCAAAGGCAAGATTCCTGGCCCGCGCGCCCGGCGGGGCGGTTCGAACCCGCACGAAGCGCCCCTCGTCGGACCAACCCCAGGTGTAGAGCACCTCGTCCTGTGAGCGCTCCTCGATCGGGATCTCTGCCCCTGACGGACACGACAGGTCCAGGGTGCTGGAGGGCAGCGCCACATAGAACGGGATGCCCAGCAGCCTGGCCACCGCGGCCGAGCTGTAGGTTCCGATCTTGTTGGCCACGTCCCCGTTGGCCGCCACCCTGTCGGCGCCGGTGATCACCAGATCCACCTCGCCCCGCGCCATCAGGGCGCCGGCCGCGTTGTCCGCGATGATCGCGCAGTCCACCCCCTCCTGCGCCAGCTCCCAGGCGGTCAACCTCGCGCCCTGTGACCTGGGCCTGGTCTCGTCCACCCACACGAAGGCCCTGCGGCCCTCGCGCTGAGCGCGATAGAGCGGGCTCAGGGCGCTGCCCCAGTCCACGAAGGCCAGCCAGCCCGCGTTGCAGTGGGTCGACACCCTCGCCCCGTGGCGGATCAGCGGGGCGCCGTGCCTGCCAATCGCCTCGCAGGCCGCGGCGTCCTCGTCAGCCACCGCGCGCGCCTCGGCGACCGCTGCCTCTCTAGCGTGGCGGGGCGCCTCGCCCGCCACCGCGTCCAGCACCCTGCCGATCGCCCAGAAGAGGTTCTGAGCGGTGGGCCTGGTCCCCGACAGGGTGCGCGCCGCCTCCGCCAGGTAGTCGTGAAAGCCCACCTCCGGCGCCTCGAGCGCCGCCTGGGCCATGCCCGCTGCGGCGGTGGCCCCGATCGCCCCAGCCCCCCGCACCACCATCTCGGAGATGGCCCGCGCGGTCTGGGTGTGGTGGTGGAGTGACACCACCTGGAAGCGGTGCGGGAGCAGGGGCTGGTCGATGAGGCGGACCTCAGGTCCATCCTGGCTAACGGTGCGGTAGGGCTGTCCCTGGACGATCACGGCTACTCCTCCTCGGCGTGCTCTTCTCTGGGGGCCCCGACCAGGGCACCCTGGGCGAAGGGCCTGAGCTGAGCGAGGTGCTGGTAGTCGCGCACGTAGGACTCCCAGCCACGCAGCCTGCCCCGCCCCTCCTCGCCCTCGCGAAAGCGGAGAAAGCCCATATAGTTGTCGTGCCACCACGACCAGAAGTCGTGGTCGTCGAACGCGCCCGCTGCCACCTGCTGGTACAGCTCGTCCCCGTAGACCTGCCCGGTGATCCAGTCCTGACAGGAGAAGCCAGCGCCGTCCCAGATCACGTACTGCGACGAGGCGAAGGTCCAGGAGCCGGTGTTGACATAGGCGCGCTCCCCGTGACGCACGATGCCTGGCAGGTGAGAGTGACCGCAGACGATGTAGCGCCAGCGATCCTCGCGCAGGCGCGCCATCACCGGCTCGTACATGCACATCGAGTCGCCCATGTTGGCCCGCGCCCAGTAGTTGAGCTGCTTCTCCACCCCGCTTGGCGACGCCTTCACCGACATCAGCCCCAGCACCGCCGCCCGCACCTTGGTGATGAGCCCGATCTTGTGGGCCAACCAGAAGATGAACCTGTTGGGGAGGGTGTAGAATTCCTTCAGGGGGACCCGGATCCAGGTGTCGAGGTAGCGCTCGAGCAGGTGGTGGACGGTGGTGTTGACGTGGGAGCTCTCGATGTCCTTCCCGATGAGCGGGTCGTACTGGTAGCCGTGCTGTACCAAGATCTGGTCGCCGAGGTGGAGCTCATGACACACCCGAAAGAACAGCATCTCCCGGTACAGGTTCACGTCATAGTCGTGGTTTCCAACCAGATAGTAGAGGCGCCCCTCGCGGGCGAGGGCGCTCATCGCGCTCAGCAGCTCGTGGTGCGCCTTGAGGATCCTGGTGAAGGTCCACGCTTGGGCGAAATCGATGGCGTCCCCAGCGACTACCACGGTGGCGCCTGCCTGACGGGCGGCGTCCAGCAGGGCGAGCAGGTGCGGGTCCTTGCCAAAGAACACGTCGGAGGGGGTGCCGTCCCCGAGGTGCAGGTCGGAGACGAACCAGACCACCGTCTCCGGGGGGAGCTTCTCGATCACTGGGGCTGAGCGGCCAGAGGACATACTCCCGGGTTATCCCGGTAGCGCAAGAATGCGGAGACACACGATGCGCAAACAAGCAGGCGGGGCCCGGTTCCTCGGCAGCTTCGCCCAGGACCTGCCCGAGCTGGGGCTCCCCGAGGTCGCCTTCGCCGGGCGGTCCAACGTAGGAAAGTCGAGCTGCCTCAACCGCCTCCTCGGGAGCAAGAAGGCGGCGCGGGTCTCGGGGACGCCGGGACGCACCCAGCGGATCAACCTCTTCCAGCTGGGCAACGCCCTCGCCTTCGCGGATCTCCCTGGCTACGGCTTCGCCAAGGTGCCCGAGGAGATCCAGGCGGAGTGGAAGGGCATGATCGAGGGCTACCTCGGCGAGCGGGCGGACCTCCGGCTGGTGGTGGTGCTGGTGGACGCGCGCCGGACCCCCCAGGAGTCGGACGGGGTGATGGTCTACGGCCTGCGCCAGGCCAAGCTGCCCCTGCTGGTGGTCGCCACCAAGATCGACAAGCTCACCCGGAACGAGCGCTTCAAGGCGCTGGGGGCGATCCGGCGGGACTTCGGCCTGAAGGAAGAGGAGCTGGTGCCCTTCTCCTCCCTCACCGGCGAGGGCAAGGATCTGCTGTGGGATCGGATCGAGGCGGCCTGCCGATGAGCCCGGCGCTGCGCCACCCGGCCTGAGGCACCCCGCGACCGACACGACGCGCTCCGACAGGTCAGCGAGGCGATGTCCGCCCACGCGGCGCGCGCACGAGGCGCCGCTGAGGTTCGCCCCTCCCCAGACACAGCCCCCTGTGGTACCCTCTCGCCGAGGAGGAGAAGACAATGCTCGCCATCGCCCTGGTCTTCAGCAGCCTGAGCGCCGCCGGCGGGCTGCCCGAGCCCTCAGGTCCCGAGGCGGCTCCACCGCCCCACCCCCGCGCCGCGCTGCGGGCGCTTGGCGAAACCAGCCCCAACCTCGCCGCCGCGCGCCGGGCGCGCCGCCTGTCGGCGGGCACCCTCGCCGCCGAGGTGCTGCTCCTCCCCACGATGGCGGGGGCCGTCGACACCTGGATGGTGCGCGAAGACCAGCCCTGGTACAGCGAGGTGGGCGGCGCCCTCTTCTTCGTCGACGTCGCCGCGCTGGCCGCGCTCCCCATCGCGGCGGGCATCACCACCCACCACGCGCTGCGAGGCGAGGGGGGAAGCACCGCGAGCTGGGCGATAGGCCTGGCCCCCATCGGCCTCCTCGGCGCCACCGTGGCCGCTGCGGCGCTTGACGCCCCAACCCCGGCGGTGGGCCTCGCGATCAGCGCGGCCCTGAGCCCGGCGGTAGGCGCGACGCTCAACCTCACGCGGCTGCGCCGCCGCCTGCCCCCCCTCACGGTGGCGCCCCTGCTCTGGGAGGACCAACCGGGGCTCGCCCTCGCCGGGCGCTGGTAGACGAGGCACGTCTCCCCAAGCCGGACGGCCAGGCAAGGCACGCACGCGCACTGGGAGGAGCCGCCCGGTGGAGATCAGCCGCTCCAGCCGGCGCCGACTCGCTGGACTCTCGGCGGGTGTCCTTGTTCCTGCGCTCGTCGCGCACAACAGTGCGCCTCCTCCCCAGGCAACGGCGGCCACACGCCGCTAGGCTTGGCGACGCGGCGCCCGTCTTCACGCGGTAAGAGTCGACGATCGACTTCATCCGATTGTTCCTTTGGAATGCTGAAGCGCGTCTCATGACGCTGTCCGGCCGATGGACCGGTGCAGCCGCTCCGGCCAGGACTCCGGTCCGAGCGCACAACGTCGTGGAACCACCCGCTTGTCCAAGCCTCGGCATGACCCAGCGCCCGTCGCGGAGCGGGAGGCCGGCGCCAATAACGGCGGTTCGTTCGTGTTAGCACCCTACCGCGACGGTCCACGGGCGTGGCGGGGGCTGCAAGGAGCTGCTGAGCCCGTGCCGATGGGTCACGATGATCACGAGGTTGCCCATAGCGCAGGACCTACCACGCGACGCGGCGGCTATCGTGACCAGAGGAGGGACGCATGAGCCGGATCTCCTGCCACCCTGTGAGGTGGCGATGCGCGCGCCCACAGGCCCCCAGTCCACAGGACGGCGAGCCCGCACCCTCGCGCGGCCCCGCGCCGCTCCACCGGTGGCTGGCCTCAGCCCGAGATGAAGGTCTTGAACACCCGCTCGATCTGAGACTCAGGGTAGAGCAGGTCCACCCCCACCGGCAGCTCGGCCAGGGCATCGAGCGCGGTTCCGACCAGCTCGGGGGGGATGATCGACCCGTTGAACGGGAGGATCGCCTGGATGGGGAAGGGCCTCACCTTGGCGATAAAGCCGGCGAGCGCCTTGGTGTGGGCCATGTTCTCGACGTGGAAATGGAGCATCTTCCTCCAGTAAGAGGGCCAGTCCTCCACCAGCAGGGACCAGTCCTCCACCTGCTTGGTGCTGCCCACGTCCGACGAGAAGAGGATGCCGCTCGCCTCGTCATAGCTGGCCATCGCCTCGGGAAAATGAAGGAAAGGAGCCGAGATGAACGAGATGGTCTTTCCGCTAGGCAGCTCGATGTAGGTGCTGTCCTGTGGAGACACGTCCAGCCAGGAGAGGGTCGGGGTAAACCCATAGTAGGGGATCAGCACCCGCGCGCGGGGGGTGGCGACCACCTGCAGCTCCGGGTTGAGGGCGATCCAGTCCGGCATGGAGTCACACCGGTCGGGGTCTTCCACCTGGACCACCAGATAGCTGAGCCTGGCGGGGTCGATCACCTTGGAGACGCGGGCCTTCACCTGCTCGAAGTGGGCCACCTGCGCACCGGGATCGATGAGCAGGCTCACGTCGCCGTCCACCACCAGCCAGGCGTTGCGCCGCATAAAGGTCTTCTCCGAGGCGCCCACCCACCACACCGCGTGGGATCCGTCGTCGTAGACGCAGACCGGCTGATCCTCTGCCACGGGGCCGGCCCTCAGTTCATCGATCTTCAGCATTCGCGACCTCCTGATACAGTGGCACTATCGTATCAGGAGCTGGCCTACCGCACTGTCGCGTACTCCGGTAGGCCACCTCGCAGCTCAGGCGTGGTCGTCCTCGTGCAGGCGCTTGGGCAGCACCGCCCGCGCCGCAGCGGAGCCCTTCATCGGCAGGTGGGTGCGCCAGATGCCGTCGAAGCGGCGCAGCGCCCCAGCCACCGCCGCCGCGGTGGGGACTAGGCCGATCTCGCCAATGCCCTTGATGCCGTAGGCGGAGTGGGGATCAGGCACCTCGATCAGGCGCACCTCCACCGGCGGGGTGTGGTGCGCGCGCAGGATGTTGAGGTCCTTCAGGCGCGTGCTCTTGAGATAGCCGCCCTCTGCGGGCATGTCCTCGGTGAGGGCGAAGCCCAGCCCCATGTGGACCGCCCCCTCGATCTGCCCCTCGGCGAGAGCCTGGTTGATGACCCGCCCCGCGTCGTGAGCGGCGATCACCTTCTCCAGGCGCCCCTCCTCGTCGAGCATCACCACCTGGGTGGCGTAGCCAAAGGTGACGTGGGTGACGGGGTTGGGGCCGCCGGTCTGGGGCGAGACGGTGAAGTCGCAGAGGAACTCCCCCAGCACCTCCTCCCCCACTAGCGCGTCGAGGGTGGTGCCCGCGAGCTTCTCGCTGAGGGCCACCGCGGCGCGGCGGGTGGCCTCGCCCGCCAGCAGCGTGGCCCGCGAGGCGGTGGTCATCCCCGACTCCACCGGGAACCTCGTGCTGGTCTCCACGTGGACCATGTCAGGGTCGATCCCCGTCTCGGCGCACAGGATCTGGCGGCAGATGGTGTGCAGGCCCTGGCCCATCTCGGTGAAGCCCACGTACAGCCCCACCTGGCCGGCCCCCTCGATCCGGACCATCGCCCGGCCCACGTCGACCATCCCGTTGCCGATCCCGGTGTTCTTGATGCCGCAGGCGATGCCCGCGCGCGGGTGCGCGTAGTAGTCCTCGCGCACCGCCTCCAGGGTCTGGCGGATGCCCACCCCGCTGTCCATGAGCTGCCCGGTCGAGAAGGGCTGCCCCTCGGAGAGGATGTTCCGCTCGCGGATCTGGTAGGGGTCCAGGCCGACCCTCTCCGCCAGCCGGTCGAGCATCCCCTCGATGGCGAAGGCGGTCTGGTTGACGCCGAAGCCGCGGAAGGCCCCGGAGGGGACGTTGTTGGTGTAGACCGTGAGGGCCTCGATGTCTACCGCCTGGAAGAAGTAGGGACCGCAGGAGTGCCCCGCGGCGCGCTCGAGGATCTTGTCGCCCACCGAGAGGTAGGCGCCGGTGTCGCCGACGATGCGGATCCGGGCCGCGGTGAGCCGCCCCTCGGCGTCGCAGCCGACGGTGTACTCCATGTCGAGGGGGTGGCGCTTGGGGTGCACCCGCATCGACTGCTCGCGGGTGAGCCCCACCTTCACCGGCCGCCCGGTGGCCACCGCCAGCAGCGCGGCGTGGTGCTGCACCGTCACGTCCTCCTTGCCGCCGAAGCCGCCACCGTTGGAGACCAGCTCCACCAGCACCCGCTCCACCGGCCAGCCGAGGACCGCCGCGATCTCGTGGCGATCCTCGTGGACCCCCTGCCCCTGAGAGTAGACGTGCACCACATCGCCCTCGAGCTCGGCGAGGGAGGTCTCTGCCTCGATGAAGGCGTGCTCCACCCGCTGCGAGTGGAAGGTCTCGCTGAGCACGTGCGCCGATCCCGCCAGCAGCGCGTCCACGTCGCCACGGCGGATGACGCAGGTCTCCGCCAGGTTGTCGCGGGTGTCGTGGACCTTGGGGCCGTTCTTGGCGAGGGCGGCGGCGGGCGTGTCGATGACCGGCAGCTCCTCGTACTCCACCCGGATCGCGGCGGCAGCGCGCTGCGCCAGCTCGCGGGTCTCAGCCGCCACCGACGCGATCACCGTGCCGATACAGTGGACCAGATCCCCCTCTGCGGCGTAGACCGGCGTGTCCTTACGGATCGGACCGGTGAGCTTGGCCCCGGAGAGGTCGTCCGCGGTGAGCACCGCGTGGACCCCTGGCATCGCCAGGGCGGCGGAGGTGTCGACGGTGAGGATGCGCCCCCGGGGGATCTTCGACAGGTGGAGCGCCCCGTAGAGCATCCCCTCGCGCCGGAGGTCATCGACGTAGGGCTTCTCGCCCATGACGATGGCGGCGCCCCTGTAACGGGGGGCGCGGTCCCCAACCCCAGTGGGGTTGTCCACCGCGGGGAGGGTGTCACCGCGCCAGTGCTCCGCGGCGAGCTCGATAGCGCCCACGATCTTGTGGTAGCCGGTGCAGCGGCAGAGGTGGGGGCGCAGCGCCTTGAGGATGTCCTCGCGCGACACGTCCTCCTTGTGGTCGAGCAGATCCGCGGCCCGCACCGCGATCCCGGGGATGCAGTAGCCACACTGGGGCGCGGCGGTCTGGACAAAGGCCCGCGACAGCACCTCGCGCTTGCGGGTGGCCAGCCCCTCGAGGGTGGTGATCTGCGCCCCCTGGAGCCTGTGCGCGTCCCTGGTACAGGCCATCACCGGCTTGTCGTCCCACAGGACCGTGCAGGCGCCGCACTCGCCGTGGCCAGAGCAGCCGTCCTTAGCCGAGACCACCCCCAGGCGGTCCCGCAGCGCGTGGAGCGCGGTGACTCCCTCCTCTAGCTCCAGACTGATCGGCTCTCCGTTGAGGACAAAGTCGACTCGGCTCACCAGGCACCTCCCATAAGGGGTGCATACTAGCCCATCTCGCGCGGCCGGACACGCACCGGGGACGTCGCACCCCGATCGTCCCCTGAGCCCGCTCCGGTCGCTCCCACTCGGAGCGGGAGCGGGAACGTGCTACCCTCTCCTATCCCTCCCCCCTCCCCTCCCCAGGTCTCCGATGAACCGCATCTTCCTGGCGCTGGTGCTGCTCTCCTTCTCCGTCACCGCGTGGAACCAGGCCCAGTGGGTCGCCCCGGCGCCGGTAGAGGCGATCGAGGCTCCGGCCGAGCCGCTCCCCGCCGACCCTCAGCTCGCCGCGCTCACCGAGGCGCTGCGCGCCCTCCGCGCCGAGGTGAAGCCAGCAGCCCCCCCAGCCCCAGAGGCGTCCCCCATGGACCGCCTCTCCGCCTCGATGTTCACCGCGGCCCAGAGCTCGGTGACCCTGGCCATCAACCTGATCGGGGCGATGGCCCTGTTCCTGGGCCTGATGAAGGTGGCGGAGGAGGGCGGCCTGCTCCAGATCATCGCCCGCACCATCCGCCCGATCATGGTGCGCCTGTTCCCCGACGTGCCTCCAGACCACCCCGCGATGGGCGCGATGATCCTCAACATGGCCGCCAACGCCCTGGGCCTGGGCAACGCCGCGACCCCCTTCGGCATCCGCGCCATGCAGGAGCTCAACAAGCTCAACCCCCGACCCGGCACCGCCTCCAACGCGATGGTGCTCTTCCTCGCGATCAACACCTCCTCGGTGACCCTGCTCCCCACCGGCGTCATCGCGATCCGTCAGGGCATGGGCTCCGCGGACCCCGCTGGGATCCTGGCCACGACCCTCTTCGCCACCGTGGTCTCCACCGTGGTCGCGGTGGGCGGCACCAAGCTGCTGCAGCGGGTGGTCCCCCTCGGAGAGGCCGACGAGAGCGTGGAGATCGCGGAGGCGACCGCCGCCCCGCTGGAGGCGCCAGAGGCCAGCGAGGCCTACCCCGGCTGGGTGAGCGCCCTGGCGATGATCTCGATCGTCCTGTTCATCCCCGCCGCGATCCTGTGGGGGACCCTCATCGCCCCCTGGGTGGTGCCCGCCCTCGCGGTGGCGCTGCTCAGCTTCGGCGCCATGCGGGGAGTCAAGGTCTACGAGTCCTTCGTGGAGGGCGCGAAAGACGGCTTCCAGGTCGCGATCAAGATCATCCCCTACCTGGTGGCGATCCTGGTGGCGGTGGCGATGTTCCGGGCGAGCGGCGCCCTCGACGCCCTGGTGAGCGTCATCGACCCCGTGACCTCGCTGATCAACCTGCCTGGGGAGGCGCTGCCGATGGCGCTGCTCCGGCCCCTCTCGGGCTCGGGCGCCTACGGGGTGATGGTGTCGATCATGCAGAGCGCAGGTCCAGACTCCTACGTGGGCTACCTGGTGAGCACCCTACAGGGCTCCACAGAGACCACCTTCTACGTCCTCGCGGTCTACTTCGGCGCGGTGCAGGTGCAGCGCACCCGCCACGCCCTGCCCGCGGCCCTGATGGCTGACACGGCGGGGGTGCTGGCGGCGGTGTTCATCTGCTCGATGCTGTTCGGCTAGAGGGGCGGGTGGTGGCCCTGATCATCGTTTGGCCCGAGGTCTGCTCACCGCTTGCCGTGCTGGCGGAGGGAGAGGGTACTGCTAGCGCGCTGAGATCCTAAGGACCGACGGCCTTGGGGCCGCCGCCAAAGGGCGGCTTCGCCCCCCTTCGTAGCCCCCGCTGGGGTCGGGGACTGCCTCCCCCCCCAGTCCCCCCTTGCTGGAGGCTTGCCGCCCTCTCTCCCCCTACGTGATCGGGTCCAGAGCCCGTGCCGGAGGCCCCCCGCATGCACAACTTGGGCGAAACGCTCAGCAGAGATGCCCCCGGCCCTGACCGCGCACGGGGGTCGAGAGGGGTGGTCGGACGGGCTTTTCTGCGGTTGAACGGGACGGCGAACCGGCCACGCTCGCCCCTATGGGGAGAGAGCGCTCGGGGGTGGTCGCGGTCCGCAGGCTTCGGGGAGGCTCACGCCGCCTGATCGGGGAGCTCCGGGCGCGAGGGAGAGGTGTCTTGACGAGGACGGCGTGCCCAGCGGTCGCAGCCAAGGCCCTTCGCCCGCGCAGGGCGTGATCTCCGCGACCCGGCGGAGAGAGATCAGGGTGGAATGGAGCACACGGCCTGATCGCCGGGGATCCGGGTCAGCGGTGGGCGTGGCGGAGTGGAACAGCGACCGCGGAGCGGCTCCGTTCAACGAGGATCAAGGGCCGGTCCTCGACAGCCCAGCCAGGAAGCGCCAGGTGGGGCTCACGCCTCGTAGCCCAGGATCGCCCTGTGCGGGTGATCTGGTGGATCCGGCAGAAAGGGGAATAGGGACACGCGTCGAGATGCGAGCGATTCCGTGCCACTGCCGCCACCCCGCGCACCCCGTCCGCCCACCTGAAACCAAAGGAGATCCTCGTGAAATCCATCCGGTCCGACCTAGACCTCGCCTTCTCCTCGACCACGGCGATCGAGGGCGACTCGCCCGACGAGATCTGGGAGCTTGCCCGCCACCCAGCCGGCGCGCTGCGCCTTGAGGACGGCCGCGTGGCGGTGGGGGACCCCCTGACGGGCGGCCTGCACGGGGTGCTCGCGCGACGGGTGGCCCCAGGGAGCTACCCGGTGGACCTCGCGATCGTGAGCTTGGCGCCTGATCACCAGCGGGTCGCGGCGGCGAGGCTCCTGCTCAGCGACCGCCCCGTGGTGCGGTGGGAGCCGGCAGAATTCGAGGGCTCTACCTCCAGCGCGCAGGACCAGCCCGCCTACGGGGTGGACGCGGGCACCGGCTTCATCGGCTGCGGGGCCCGCTCCCCCGCCCTAGACACGGAGGAGGACGGTGAGGCCCTGCTCGCCGCGGTGCTCGAGGGGGGAGGCCTGGCTCACCCCCACCCCAGCGCCCCGGACGCGGCGCTCACCTTCACCTCGGGGTGGGGAGACGGGATGTACGTGAGCTGGTGGGGGATCGACGATCAGGGCGACGCCGCCGCGCTAGTCACCGATTTCGAGGTCTTGACATGCGCGATCTGGGAGCGGTTCACGGTCACCCTGCCGCTCCCCTGGGGCAAGGTCCACCACCCGCTGCTCGCCAACCGTGGGCTGACCCTGAGCCGCAGCCTGTGGCGCTCGAACACGCTCGTCTGTGCGGGCGGAGCGCCAGCCCACCTCAGGGTGCTCACGCCCGAGGTCCTCGCGGTGCCTGCCGCTGGGAGCTGGGGCCGCTGGACCTACGCGCTCCCGCCTCACCCTGCGGGGGCCGCGCTGGAGGTGGCGGTCCGCACCGGGAACAGGGCGAGGAGAGGCGTGAGTCCCCTGTAAGGAGGGGTAATCACCAGACCGGACCCACGCGGCCCGGGGTACTGTTCGCTGCGCCCGATACGCCGCGCTGTCGGCGACGCGCAGGAGAGATGATGTACCGATCCTCGATCGCCCTGCTCGCTCTGGTGATGAGCGCCCCCGCCCTCGCTGAGGACACCGACGAGCTGCTTCGCGCGCTGGAGCTGCCAGCGCGCGCCCATCAGGCCCGGCAGGCGGGCATCCCCGACGCCGAGGTGAAGGCCGCCCTAGAGGCGACCCGCGGGGGCAGGGGCGGTCCCGCCGAGGGCGCGGCGCTGCTCGACGCCTCCGCCCGCGCCGCGCAGTCGCACGGTCCAGTGGACAACTACGGGGCCTTCGTCCGGGCCCGCCTCGACGAGGGCCTGCGCGGCCCAGCCTTGGCTGCCGCCATCCGCGACGAGCACCAAGCCCACGGCAAGGGCGGCCAGGGGAAGGGCGCTGCCAGCGGACAGGGCGCCGGCAACGGGCAGGGCGCCGGCAGCGGGCAGGGCGCCGGCAGCGGGCAGGGCGCCGGCAGCGGGCAGGGCGCCGGCAGCGGGCAGGGCGCCGG
>JAFGVK010000035.1 GCA_016938035.1 Deltaproteobacteria bacterium
GGGGGGGCCCCGGCCCCCCCCCCCCCCCGGCACACCCGCTGCGCCCCGCCTAGGGCACCGGGCCGCTGCTACCCCAGGGCGCGCCGCGTCCACCAGCGGGCACCGATCCGCGGGTGGACGCGTGTCCGTGTTCCTACGCTCGTCGCGCATCAAAGCACGCTTCCTCCACAGGGAACGACGAGCACACGCCGACATGCCTGGCGACTCAGCGCCCGTTTACAGCCAGGAAGATCCGACGAGCAACTTGTTCGGATGGTTCCCATGAAAGGGTGACGCGCGCTGTGTGAGACGGTCCGGCTGTTGGACCAGTGCCCCACCCCACGTCCCCCCGAGGCACCGCGGGGCGCGCCGGCGGATCAGCCCCCGAACAGGCGCTGGCGCAGGCCCGCGAGCATCCCCGGCTTCACCTCTGGGGCGCCGGGGATCCCGGTGAGGATCTCGTCCGAGGCGGCGGAGACATCGATGTCGTCGATGAAACGGACGACGCGCTCCCAGCCCTTGGGCAGCTCGAAACCCATCTCCACCCCGTATGCGGCGGCGGTGGTCAGCACCTTGGCCACCAGCTCTGGCTCGCGCATCACCATCCCCACCCCCTCGGCGGACATGGCCATCACCGCCCGGTTGAGATCCGCCTCCTGGAGGCCCCCCACCAGGTTGTGCTCCACGACGCCGCGGACGCCCAGATCCGCCTGCACCGTCGCCACCGCCAGGGCGCCCTGACCGGACCTGCGGGTGATGATCGCGTGCACCGTGGCGCCCTGCTCGTGCCAGTTCTCCGACAGGTAGCACTCCCACACCGGCCAAGCCCTGACCACGTCCAAGCGGACCTTGGTGGGGCCGCTAGTCCCCGGCCTGCTCCCCCTGCTGGCCTGTGCTGCCTGCCTGGTCTTCTTCTGACGCGCCCGCTTCTTGGCCTTGATAGAGTCCGCCTTGGTTCCCACTGGAGACCTCCCGTGACCGCTGGTCCATCCCGATGCGTGAGAATCTGGTTATCACGGAACGACGGAGGAGCCGAACGTGACCGCTGATCCGCACCATCACTCCACCGAGCCCTCCGCCAGACCGGCGCTGGTGGCCACCGCGCCACCACCAGACTCCCTGCACCAGATGGGCCCAGAGCAGGTCGAGCTCTACGTCCGGGCGGGAATGCACCAGGACCGCACCCCCGGCAACCTGCTGGTGGTGGCCCACCCGTTCCGCATCCACAAGGTGCCCAGGTCGCTGTTCAAGCGCCTGGAGAGGGCAGGTTTTACCGTCGAGGTGGTGGAGACGCTGGCCGACAGGGTGCAGTCTGCGATCACGATCCGCGACGCCATGATCCGCCTCCACCAGACCGGTCTGCCCCTCGACGTGCTGGTGGTCACTGGGGACGGGAGCCTGGACCACCACGTCATGCTCGCCGCCTTCTGGGCGTTCTACCCCGATCTGATCGAGGAGCGCCCTGGCACCATCGACTGCTCTGCGGTGACCGAGGAGCAGCTCAGCGCGCTGCCGCCGGAGTACCGGCGCTCCTTCTTCCGTCGCCTCCCCGACACCAGCGGCCTGGATCCCACCCCGGAGACGATGGTGGAGCTGTGGATCCTGCGGGCCAAGCTGGAGCGGGCGGTGCGCAAGGGGCGCCCGGTGTCCTCCCTGGTGCGCAGGGCGCGGCGCAACGCCGACGACCCCATGCTCCAGGTAGCGGTGCTGGGGATCCTGCTGCCCGAGCAGGTGGTGCTGCGTCCGCACGGCTTCGACCTCCGGCGCCTGGCGGAGGCCCCCAAGGAGCGGATCTACCAGGGGCTCTACCCCTACATCCGATCGATCGCGGTCTACCCGGCCGGCACCGCGGCGGACAACGCGGTCTTCGCGGGGGTGCCCGGCTACACCTACTCTCGCGTCGCGGGGGTGCTAGAGAAGCTGCCCTGGCTGGAGAGGCTGCGCGTGTGGGCCGAGGAGCGCGCCGCAAACGCCTTCCTGGACTACTTCCTGCGAGACAGCGTGGTGGTGCCAGCGCGCTACTCCGTGATCGGCTTCGACCACGACTGGCAGTTCATCTCCTCCCACGCCGCGGGCGGCCCCGCCGCAGGGCACTTCTTCACCGCGGATCTGGTGTCGAAGGCGGAGGGGATGGTGGGCTACGTGCTCCGCATCCCCACCGTGCTGATCCAGGAGGGGCTGCTCGGCAAGACGGTGGTGAAGGTGCGCTCCACCTTCCCCGATGGGAGCCGCAAGCAGAGCGTCGACGCCCACCTCGCGGAGGGGCTGTTCACCAACCGGACCTTCATCGCCGGCATCGGCACCATCCCCTCTACCGACCCCACCTCCTTCGCGGGACAGAGCTCCCTCATCCTGGTCCCGCCGATGCTGTACCGGGGCGAAGACGAGCGGATCTACTTTGACATCTCCGGGGTCAGCGCCTTCACCGAGGCGATCGTCAAGGGGATCGTCGCCCGCCTGATGCACGCGGTGGGGCTCGGCACCGGCACCCTGGCGGGGGGCGGCACCCTCAGCTTCCTGAGCCCCGAGAACCAGGTTTCGATCCGAGAGGGCGAGCGCCTGGAGGTGGACTACCTCACCTCCAAGCGCCGGCCCAGGGCGGTGGCCCTCCAGGTGTCCGGCGATCCCTTCCAGGGCTGGTCGATGCAGGTGAAGGCGGCCTGGGGGGCTATCCCCCTGCTGGGCAAGGGCGATTCGCTGCTCCTCAGCTCCACCCGCAGATCGCTGAACAATGTCCGCACCCTCCAGTCCTACCGGCTGCAGGGGGCGTATATCGGCGGCCTCTACTACTTCCGCCACCACGTCGGGCGCCTGTGGAACGCCGATTTCATGGACCTCACCGGGCTGATCAGCCCCCCGCTCCACCTCCCGCGGAGCCTGAGCAAGGTCCAGCACCGGATCATCGAGGCCTGGAAGGCGCACGACACCGGCGATTTCCTCGACACCACCGAGGGGGGCCTGGATCTGGGCCGCAGGGGCAGGTACGCCCACAACAACGACCACACCGCCCACCTGATCGTCATCCGTGAGCGCAAGGGCCTGCTGCTGGTGCGGCTGGTGCGCGCCCGTCCCGACCAGGGCGTGCTCCACGAGACCCGCACCTGGTACCACCGCGTCGGCTCCGGCTACATCATTCACCAGTCCCAGACCATCGCCTGGGAGGAGGGGCAGGACCCGCGCATCCTGCAGGAGAGCCACTACTTCCGCGACGCCGAGGCCTACCAGCAGGAGGCCCCCAGCTTCTTCCCCTTCGGTATGGGCTCTGAGGAGGAGGAGCGGCTGATGACTCAGGAAGAGGAGATCGAGTGAGCCAGCTCCTCATCACCAGGGACGGGAGGGTGCTCCGGCTGCTCCTCAACCGCCCCGAGAAGCGGAACGCCCTGACCGGCGCGCTGATCCTCGCGCTGGTAGACGCCCTGCGCGCGGCGGACGCAGACCCAGAGGTCCGGGTGGTGCTCCTGTCGGGAGCGGGCGGCGTCTTCTGCGCTGGCGCCGACCTTGGCGAGATGCAGAGCGGGTGGAGGGGCGACGCCTACGCGACCCTCCTAGAGACCCTCTTCGCGCTCCAGACCCCGCTGGTGGTGAAGGTGGAGCGCTTCGCGCTGGCTGGGGCGGTGGGGATCGTCGCGCTGGCGCACTTCGCGCTGGCGGAGGAGGGCGCGCGCTTCGCCACCCCAGAGCTGCAGCGGGGCATCTTCCCGATGATGGTGCTGGCGCCCCTCACCCGCACGGTCCCCCGACGGGTGGCCCTGGAGATGGTGCTCACCGGCAGGACGCTGCTGGCCCCAGAGGCCGCTGCGGTCGGCCTGATCAGCGCCGCGCACCCGGCAGCAGAGCTGGACCGCGCTGCGGAGGACCTGCTGCAGCGGCTCGCCGCCCTGCCAAGCGCGGCCACAGCGCTGGGGCTGGGCGCCCTGGCCGCTCAGGACCGCCTGCGCATGGCCGAGGCCCTGCCGCAGCTCCAAGCCGCGCTCGACCTGGCGCGGGCCACCCCCGACGCCCGCGAGGGCATCGCCGCCTTCCTGGAGCGGCGCCTCCCCAGGTTCTGATCAGCCCCGCAGCGCGGCGGCCACCGCGGCGAGCAGCGCCTCCTCGTTGATCGGCTTCTGCAGCACCTCGTCGTCCGTGAGCCCGAAATACTGGAGCGGGCGCCCGCTGTATCCGCTCATCATCACTGCCGGGAGCCCTGGCTGCCCGAGGCGCAGGCGGGTCATCATCTCCGGGCCGGACATCAGGGGCATGGCCACATCGGTAATCACAAGGTCGAACGCCTCTTTCTGTTCTGCGAGAAGCAGCGCCTCGCCAGGGCCCTGGGCGCTGACAACCCTGAAGCCCTTGCGCCGCAGGAGCCGCGCGATGAGCCTCCGCACCGGTCCGTGATCCTCGACCAGCAGGATGCGCTGCTGCCCCCCCACCAGCACCCCGCGAGGGGCCTCGCTGGAGGAGCCGTCCTCCACCCCTCCCCGCCGGGGGAGCACCACCGAGAAGCAGGATCCACGCCCCAGGGTGGAGCGGACCGAGATCTCACCGTGGTACTGCTCGACGATGCGGAACACCGTCGCCAGCCCCAGCCCTGTTCCCCTGCCGCCCTTGGTGGTGAAGAAGGGCTCGAAGATCCGCGCCTGCACCTCGGGTGGCATGCCCACGCCGTCGTCCTCTACCTCCAGCCGGACCTCGGTCGCGTTCCCGTGGACCCTGATGACGATCGAGCCCCCCGCGGGCATCGCGTCTCTGGCGTTCACCACCAGGTTGACCACGATCTGCTCGATGTGGCCCGGATCCATGTACACAGAGCCCTGCTCCAGCTCGCCGCTGAGGGTCAGGTGGACCCGCTCGCCGAGGATGCGGCGCAGCATCTGCGTGGCGCCCTCGACGGTAGACATCAGGGGCACCCACAGGGGCTCCACCGGCTGCCGCCGCGAGAAGTCCAGCAGCTGGCGGGTGAGGCGGCTGGCGCCGGTGCAGGCGCGGAGCACCTCCGCCACGTCCTCCCGCAGCGGATCGTCGGCGAGCATCTCGCCCTGCACGAACTCAGAGTAGGTCTGGATCACGGTGAGCAGGTTGTTGAAGTCGTGCGCGATCCCCCCCGCGAGGCGGCCGAGGTCCTCCATCTTCTGGGCGAGCAGCAGCTGCTTCTCCAGAGAGCGGAGCTTGTGGAGATCGCGGGCGATGGTCATCACCAGCGTCTTGCCCTGGAGCAGGAAGCGGTGAGCCCGGATCTCCACCGGGATCGCCTCGCCGCTGGCGTTGCTCATCTCCAGATCGAACTGAGTTCCCCCCTGCTCCCACACCCGCTGGAGCTGCCACCGCACCTCGGGCAGGTGGCGCACCGGGAACACCGCGGCCAGGGAGAGCGCTCGCAGCTGCGCCACGTCTCGCCCGAGGAGGGTCAGCCCCGGCTCGTTCACCTCCAGCAGCTTCACCAGCCGCCCCGCTCGCATCTCGTGGACAAACACCGCGTCCTGCCCCTGCTGAAAGAGCGCCTCAAAATAGCTGGAACGCTGTTCCAGGGCCTGGTGATTCTCCCAGTGACACGCGCTGAAACCAGCCAGCTTCGCGGCGACCCGGAGCGCCTGCCGCACCTCTGGCGTCACCTCCCCCGAGAAGCCCCAACCCACCATGGTGCCGCGCCACCCGCCGGGCTGCGTCACGTTCAGCAGGAAGCGGTCGGCCTCCCACCGCTCCTCCTGCGCCAGCAGATCGGGATAGAGGCCCTCGGGCGGGGGATCGCCCGCCAGCAGCTGTCCGTCACCGCTGGTGAGCACCGCGAGGTGGGGCACCCCCAACAGCTCTCCCAGGTGACCGAGCATCTCCTGCAAGAAGTCCCCCAGCGATTTGCTAGCCGAGAAGCTCCGAAGGGATCCGTCGATGAAGGGGAGCACACAGACGGGATACGGACAGTCGGCCATGAGGGGGGCTCCAGCGGGTCAAGCGCTCGTGAAACGGCTAGCTCTACTGTGGGGCAGCGGTGCCTTACACACAACCGGAATCCGCGCCCCCTCCACCCCGACACAGGAAATGACCATGGCAGACAAAGCGTTCACCAAGCTCCGGCTCGTCGGCTGCTCCTCCACCTCGATCGAAGCCGCCGTCCAGGCCGCCATCAGCGCCGCAGGCGAGCCGGTCTCCTGGTTCGAGGTGGTGGAGGTGCGCGGCGCCGTCAACCAGAGCCAGGTCCACGAGTGGCAGGTGACGGTGGACCTGGGCGTCAAGCTGGGCTGACCCATCCGCTTCACCCCCACCGCCGCCGAGAGCTACCGCCGCGCCATCCGCGAGGCGGGGGGGGTGGAGGTGTTGGTGATCGGGGACGTGGAGGACGGGCTCGTCGTCGAGGTCACGATCACCGCCAGAGGCAGGGACCACGACGTGCTCGCCCTGTTGGACCGCCCCAGGGCTGGGCAGGTGGTGGTCCACAACCACCCAGGGGGCGACCTGCGTCCCTCGGACGCGGACATGGCCCTCGCCTCGGTCTACGGCGAGGATGGGGTGGGCTTCGTCATCGTCGACTCGGAGGTGCGGCGCGACAATTGGGTGGTGGAACCTGTGGACGCGCGGGCCTTCTCCCTCGACCAGGACCAGATCGAGGCGCTGTTCAGCGGGGCCCTGTCCAAGGTGCCGCGGGACTGGGAGGTGCGGCCGGCGCAGGTCTCCATGGCCCGCGGCGTCGCCCGCGCCCTGTCCGACGCCACCCCCCTCGCGGTGGAGGCGGGGACCGGGACCGGCAAGTCCCTCGCCTACCTGGTGCCGGCGGCGCAGTGGGCGCTGGGCGCGGACGGAAAGGTGGTGGTGTCCACCTTCACCCGCGCCCTCCAGTCGCAGCTCCTCCTGGCCGACATCCCCATCCTCCGCGAGTTGGGGATGGACGTGCGGGTCGCGGTGCTGCAGGGGCGCTCCAACTACCTCTGCAAGCGCCGCCTGGGTCACGCCCTGGAGCACCCCGGCGACGACGAGGAGGTGCTCCACCACATCGCGGAGTGGGAGGAGCAGGCCTCGGGGGGCTCAACCGCCGATCTGCCCTTCCAGGTGCCTCGGGAGGTGTGGGAGCGGGTGTCCTCCGACTCGGACCTCACCCTCAACGTGCGCTGCCCCCACTACACCAGCTGTCACTACTACCGGGCCCGCCGTCAGGCCGCTGGCGCCCACATCATCGTGGTCAACCACGCCCTGCTGCTGGCCGATCTGCAGATCAAGGAGTCCGGCGCCAGGGGGGTGCTACCCAAGTTTGGGCGGCTGATCCTGGACGAGGCGCACCACCTGGAGGACGCGGCCACCAACGCCCTCACCAGGCGCCTCACCGCGCGGGCGGTGCAGCTCGCTGTGGCTCCTCTGCTCCCACGGGGGCGCCGGAAGGGTGCGCTGGACACGACCCTGCTGGCTTTTCAGGGGGCCGGGAGCCCCCTCAACCACCAGCGCATGGACCGCCTGCAGCGCCGGCTCACCGAGGCCCGCACCGCACTGGAGAGCCTGCCGAGCACTGCGGGGGTGATCCTGGAGAACCTGTTCCATGACACCCTGGCGCAGGACCCCACCCCCAGGCGGGTCACCCCCGCCGACGAGGCGCTGCCGTGGTGGTCTGGTCAGATGGTGCCCAGCCTGCACCACCTAGAGGAGGAGCTGCTGCGGAGCACCTCAGCCCTGCAGGAGGCGCTCCAGGTGGTGGACGACCTGGAGCTGCCCGTGGCTCAGGCCCAGGCCCTGCTCGACCTGCAGCGGGCGGTGCGGCGCCTGCTGGGCCACGCCGAGACGGTGGGCCTGTTCCTCAAGCGCGATCAGGCCCAGTGCCGGTGGATGGAGCCCGCGCGGGGACGGGGCGAGAGCGGGAGGGCCGCGCTGGTGATGGCGCCGATCGACATGGCGGCGCTGCTGCGCCAGCTCCTGTGGCGGCCGCTCCCCGGCACCGCGGCCACCTCCGCCACCCTCACCACTGGCGGGAATTTCTCCTACTGGGCTGGCAGGGTCGGGCTGGATGAGGCCCGCGAGGAGGTGTTCCCCTCCCCCTTCGACCACCAGACGCAGGCGCTGCTGGGGCTGCCCAGGGACCTCCCCTCCCCCGACAGCCCCACCTTCCTCGCGCGCTCCGCCGAGGTGCTGGTGGACGCGGTCCGCGTCTCGGAGGGGGGGGCCTTCGTGCTCTGCACATCCTACAGGGCGGTGGACGAGTACGCCCGCGCCCTGCGGCGCGCCCTGCCCTCGGGCTGGCCGGTGCTGGCCCAGGGGGAGCTGGCCCGGCCCCTGCTGTTGGAGCGCTTCAAGGCCCACAGGAACGCGGTGCTGGTGGGGACCGACTCCTTCTGGGAGGGGGTGAACGTCAAGGGTGACGGCCTGCGGCTGGTGATCATCCCCCGCTTGCCGTTCCGCGTCCCCACCGAGCCCCTGCAGGTAGCGCGGCAGGAGGCCCTCAAGGCGCAGGGGCTGGACCCGTTCCGCGCCTTCTCGCTCCCCCAGGCGATCATCAAGCTCAAGCAGGGCTACGGGCGCCTGATCCGATCGCGCACGGACAGGGGGGTGGTGCTGTTCCTGGACAACCGGCTGCACACCAAGCTGTATGGGAAGGTGATGCTCCTCTCCATGCCGCCGGCGCGGCAGGTGAAGGGCCCCTGGCGGCTGGTCAAGGAGTCGATGGCTGCCTTCTACCAAGCCGGTCCAGCCGAGACCAGCCCCTGACCGCGCGCTAGGGCAGCGGCGCCTCCTCGGTGTTCAGCGCCACGTCCATCCCGTCCGCGATCCGGGTCAGGTCCTCGGCGAACCACCGCACCAGGGTCTCCGCCGCCTCAGCGGCCTGTGCGGCGACGCGGAGGTCGGGGGGGGCGGCGCCACCGGCGAGGGCGAGGGCCCTGTAGCCCAGCACCAGGGCGGCGCGCGCGTCGGTGACCCTGTGGAGATCGACCGACGGGATCATTCGCCCCGCCCAGCGCAAGCGCTCTACCAGCGCCGGGCCCGTGGGGCGGTGGTGCTGCGAGAACAGGCTGCCCTCCGAGATGGCCGCCTGGAGCGGGGGCCTGGCGGGATCGTCGAGCACCAGGACTAGCACCGTCTCTGGGAAGGACCGCCCGTGCAGGCGCAGCAGGGCGTCCATACCCTCCTGGTGGGCCCTGGCGCAGCCGGTGAAGGCGAACCACAGCTCTATGCCCTCGACCGGAGCGGCCTGAAAGCGCCGCGCCAGCTCCAGCGCCACCGCGGGGCCGCTAGGATCCGCCTCCTCGCTCCCCACGTGGCGGTGGGCGGTAGCGCCGATCGCCAGGGCCGCCGCCAGCACCCCGAGGCTGAGCAGGTAGACCTCCAGCAGGCGGAGCCCCCAGGGCTGCCCCGGCGAGTGGAGCAGCAACGGCGCGACCGCCATCACCGCGGCGATCACCACGCTCTGGAGCGGGCGGTGCCAGTGGAGCCACGCCGGCCAGCGCGGGCGCCAGCGGGGCGCGTCGAGCGGCGCCACCACGATGACCGCGCCAAGGGGGCGCTCGGCTCTGACCCTGGACACGAGGTTGTAAGAGGGGGTCTTGGGGAGCAGGGAGCGGATCAGCGAGAAGCGCCCGGTGCCCTCGCCCACTAGGCTGAGGGTGACGATCGCCGACAGCATCGCCCCCACTAGCGGCATGGCGTAGCCCAGCGCCCCGAACAGGAGCAGCGCCGCCGCGTGCACCCCCACCGACAGCGCCGGCGAGCCGTGGCCGACAAAGCCCTCGATGCGCGCGTCGGCCCCAGGGAGCCGCTCGCGCACCGCGTGCAGCATCTCGCGCTCACCCTCAGTCCCGGCGAAGCGGTAGCGCACCCGCCCCAGCGCCTCCATGTCCTGCTGCAGCCTGTCCAAAGGCGGCCTCCCACAACTAAGGGCCTATATCCCCTGTCCACACTAGCCCGATGACTCTATACTTGCTCGACTGGATAGACAGCGAGTACCCTGGCCATCAGGAGAACAGACCGAAATGCGCTATATGGGCAAGGAATTCACTGGGCGCGGCGTCACGATCGCTATCGTAGACTCGGGCATCGACATCTCTCACCCTGCCCTGGCCGGGGTAGAAATTGCCGGGCTCTCCATTACAATGGGCTCCACCCGCAACGCGCTGCTCGGCGCGGACTTCCACGATGAGAACGGTCACGGCACCAAGATCGCCATCGCGGTACACCGGCTGGCCCCCGACGCCAAGCTGCTCGCGGTCAAGATCATGGGCGACCGCCTGCGGACCACGGCGGATCTGATGGCCGCGGGCATTGAAATCTCTGCCTCTCAGGGCGCGCGGGTGATCAACCTGTCGCTGGGCACCCCCAACATGGGCAAGGCCCTGCTGCTGCGCGACACCTCGGCCAACGCGGTGGAGCAGGGCGCGATCGTGCTCGCCGCGGCCCACCCCAAGGGTGAGCGCGCCTACCCCGCGGATCTCCCCGAGACGGTCGGGGTGTCCTCGCACCCAGACTGCCCCCTCGACAAGGTGTTCTACTTCAACCCCAACCGCTTCTCGCGCAAGGAGTGGGGGGTGCTCTCCGACAAGTTCCTCGCGCACGGGTACAGCGCCGGACCGGACGGGCGCAGGGGCAAGTACCGGGGCTCTGGGCTCGCGACCGCGCACCTGTCGGGGATGACCGCCTGTCTGGTGCAGGCCTTGGCCGACAAGTCCGCGCCCGAGATCATCAAGGTGCTCCAGCGCACCGCCTTGGTCCCCATCCCCGAGATCGGCTACGCGTGACCCTCGCGGTGGGGAGGCTGGCGCCCACGCCTAGCGGGCGCCTGCACCTGGGCAACCTGACCGCCTTCGCTGCGGCGTGGCTCTCGGTCCGCCAAGCGGGCGGCGAGCTGGTGCTGCGGGTGGAGGACGTGGACCAGGGGCGGGCGAGGCAGGAGATCGAGGACAGCCTGCGCGAGGACCTGCTGTGGATGGGCCTGACCTGGGACAGAGAGACGCCCAGGCAGTCCGCTCGCGACTACCAGCCCGCCCTGAACCTGCTGAGAGACCGCCTCTACCGCTGCACCTGCACGCGGCGCGAGCTGGCAGCGCGGGGAGGCCGCTGCGGGTGCGCCCACGCCAGCCAC
This sequence comes from Deltaproteobacteria bacterium, assembly GCA_016938035.1. Taxonomy (GTDB): domain Bacteria; phylum Myxococcota_A; class UBA796; order UBA796; genus JAFGVK01. The sequence goes on from JAFGVK010000035.1 coordinate 11,009, forward strand.
ACCGAGGGGGCGGTCCGCTTCCGCCTCGCACCGGGGCCGCGCCGGGTGGAGGACCGGGCGTGGGGTGTCCGCGAGGTGCCTCCAGACGCCATGGTCGACCCCACCCTGGTCCGCCGGGACGGCGTCCCCACCTACTCCCTCGCGGTGGTGTGGGACGACCTGTGCGACGGGGTGACCGAGGTGGTCCGTGGCGCCGATCTGCTCGAGTTCTCCGGGGTCCAGGCGCAGCTGTGGGAGGCGCTGGGCGGGCGCGAGCCGAGCTGGCTCCACGCCCCGCTGATCCTGGGGCCCGACGGGAGGAAGCTCTCCAAGTCCCACGGGGCCCTGGAGCTGGCCGCGATGCGCGCGGCGGGCTGGGAGCCGGCGCGGCTGTGGCCGATCGTGCTCTCGTGGCTGGGGCTGCGCGCCGAGGGGCTGGAGGCGGCGATCCCGCGGTTCCGCCCGAGCGGCGTCCCGCGGGCGGCGGTGCAGCTCGAGCGCCTCGCGCCGCAGGCCCTGCGCTGGCGGTGGGCCGAGGTGACGGTGGGCGAGGGCTGACCAACCGGCTGGGGTGGGTCCAGGGCCGTCGCCGGCTGTGCCCCCCCGAGGAGACGATCACAGGCGCGCCCCGCGCGGCGTACCCTGCTCGCGAGAGGCCCCAGCGGTGTCTCGGGGCGGCACCGGTCCATCAGCCGGGAGGTCCGGTATGAGCGCACAAGGTCGTGGAACTACCGGCTTGTCCGAGGCTCGCCATGCCCCAGCGCCCAGCGCGGAGAGCGAGGCACGCGCCGATAAAGCAGGTTCGTTCGCACTTGAACCCGGCCGCGACGCTCCACGGCCGTGGCGGGGGCTGCGAGGGCATGCTGAGCCCGAGCCGATCGGTCACGGTTGTCACAACACCGTCCACAGCGACGGTTCTACCGTCCGAATCGACGGATCTGCCGGCCAAATCGACGGCTATCGCCAGCAGGAGACGGACGCATGGCCCGAATCTCCTGGCTGCCGGGCAGCCTCACCCACGGGTTCCGGATCGGTGGCCCCAGGACGCCGAGGGCGTTGTCGGCCGCGCGCCGTGCTCGCTTGCGTCCGTCGCGAAGGAGCTTTCGCTCCCTTCCTCCCAGCCCCGGACCTCAGTGATCCACCCGTGGGGGCTCCAAGGCACCGTGTCCAACCGGTTTTTCAGGGGTGCCTCGCATGTGCCACGAGGAACTGTGGCCACGATCATCGTTGGGCCCGAGGTCTGCTCACCGCTTGCCGTGCTGGCGGAGGGAGAGGGTACCGCTAGCGCGCTGAGAACCTAGTTTCCGACGGCCTGATGGCCGCAGCCAAGGGGGCTACCCACTCCTTCCTAGCCCCCGTTGCGGTCGGGGACTGCGTCCCCCCCCCTCTCCAGGACTGACGGCCTGATGGCCGCCGCCAAGGGAGCTGCGCCCTCCTTCGTGTCCCCCGTTGGGGTCGGGGACTGCGTCCCGCCCCAATCCCCCCCTGCTGGGGGCTCGCCGCCCCCTCTCCCCCTGCGTGATCGGGCGTAGCCCCCTTGCCGGAGGCCCCCCGCGTGACCCACACGGGCGAAACGACGATCAAGGCCGCGCTGACGGCCTGCGTCGCGTGGTTGCGCGCCCACCGAGGCCCCAGCGCCACGCCGAGAAGCCCCGCTAGGGCACGTACTCCACCGTCACCGCCCCGTCCCCAGCCCGAACCCCCGCCTGCGCGACGGGCGCGGCGCCCGCGTTGTAGGAGCCACCGCCCCCCCCGATCTTGCCGCCGTCACCGCCGGTGTAGCCGCCGCCGCCGCCGCCGCCGCCGCCTGAGCCGCGCCCCGACCCACCGCAGCCGAAGCCGCCCTCCGCGGGGTTGGAGCTGTCGGTGCCGCCGAGGCCGCCCGCCGCCCCCAGCAGCCAGGCCTGGCCACCGCCGCCGTTGTCGTTGGCACCGTCGCCCTCGAAGCCGCCTGCTCCCGAGCCGTAGGTGCTCGCGGTCACCAGCCCGCCGAGGCGCAGGGCCACCGCGCTGGGGCCACAGGTCGAGGTGGAGCTAGAGCCCGAGCCCTTCCCGCCGCTCTCGTCCACCCGCCCAGGGCAGCCGTCTTGCGAGGGGGTGTAGCTGCCGCCCGCGGTGCCTCCACCGCCCCCCGCCACCAGCAGGGGCTCGGTGCCATCCAGCACCACGAAGCTGCCGCCGCCGCCGCCGCCGTTGAGGCCCGCGCCAGGGATGCCCCCCTCCTGCCCCACGGTGACGAGGAGCAGGTCGCCGGCCTGCAGATCGAAGTCACCCTGCACCATCGCGCCCAGGCCGCCGAACACGGTGCTGCTCCCCGAGGCGCCCGCGGCGCCCCAGCCGGTGATGCGCCAGGTGCCGTCGATGGGCACCTCCCAGAGCTGCATGCCCGCGTCGACCACCACCGCGTCCTCCAGGCTGGTGCCCACATAGACCGCATCGCAGTCCGCCTGCTCGGGCCCGAAGCGCCCCACCGCCCCGCAGGTGGAGAACTCCATCAGCGGGCAGACCGTCACCAGGGGATCGGCGTCGTCGCAGTCGGCCCCCACCCTCACGTAAGAGGGCACCAGCTCGCAGGTCTGGAGGGTGAGGTCGTCATCCCCCTGCCCGTCGCCGTCGCTGTCGAAGAACCAGACCGCGTCCCCAGCGACGCTGTCGTCGTCGTTGTCCACCAGCCCGTCGCAGTCGTTGTCGATCCCCGCGTCGCAGGTCTCGATCGCGCCTGGGTTCACCCGCCGGTCCCCGTCGTCGCAGTCGCCAGCGGCGCGCACGTAGCCCTCAGGCCGCAGGCAGGACTCAAGCACGTCGTCGTCCAGGCCGTACCCGTCGCGATCGTCGTCGCGGTGCCAGATCAGGGCCACGGTCTCGTCCTCGTCGTCGATGAGCCCGTCGCAGTCGTTGTCGACGCTGTCGCAGAACTCGAGCGCCAGCGGGTTGATCTCGGGATCGCGGTCGTCGCAGTCCCCTCCCACCGAGATGAAGCCGTCAGGGGGGGTGCAGGCCCGCCCGGTGGCTGCCGCGTTGCCGAAGCCGTCCAGGTCCAGATCCAGGTACCACGAGGGGGCGTCCACCGCGTTGAGGTCCACCCAGCCGTCGCAGTCCTGGTCCACCCCGTCGCAGGTCTCCACTGCCCCCGGGTGGACCGTGTCGTCCACGTCCGAGCAGTCCGAGCCGTCGAGCAGGTAGCCCTCCGGGGCCTCGCACTGGGCGATGACGCTACCCGCGTCGCCATACCCGTCCTGATCCGCGTCGGCGTGCCACTCGGTCTGGGGGTTGATCGACGAGGCGCTGTCGTCGCAGTCGCCGCCCTGGAGCACGTAGCCGGGCGCCTCGCAGGCCACGAGGGGGTGGGCGGGGTCGCCGTAGCCATCCCCGTCGCCGTCCTTGAGCCAGGTCACCGCGCCCGCCGCGTCCGAGCCGTCGATCTCGCCGTCGCAGTCGTCGTCGCGCCCGTCACACTGCTCCTCCGCGCCCGGCCAGACCTCAGCCCTGCTGTCGTCACAGTCGGTGTTCTCGGCGGCGTAGCCCTCCGGGGCCTGGCAGGCGTACAGGGGCCGGCCGGCGCCGAACCGATCGCCGTCGAGGTCCGGGTACCAGGCGACCGCGTCCGCCGGGTCGTCGTCCACCGTGCCGTCGCAGTCGTCGTCGACCCCGTTGCACAGCTCGGGGGCGCCGCGGAGTACGGCGGGGTCGGTGTCATCGCAGTCGTGGGCGTTGTGGACCAGCCCCTCGCCGGTGCACGACGGCACCTCGGCCAGCGGATCGCCCTGCCCGTCGCCGTCTGCGTCCTCGAACCAGCCCGAGGTGTCGAATTCCTCGTCCACCACCCCGTCGCAGTCGTCGTCACGCAGGTTGCACTGCTCCGCCGCCCCCGGGCTGACCCGCGGGTCTCCATCGTCGCAGTCGCCGGTGCGATCCGCGCTGCCCGCAGGGGCGTCGCAGGCCAGGGTCGCCTCTCCCACGCCCCAGCCGTCCCCATCCGCGTCGGCGTACCACCGGCTCTCCGCGCCCACGCTGGCGTCGTGATCGTCGCAGTCCTGAGCCCCCACGAGGCCGTCTCGGTCCAGGTCGTCCTTCTCGGGCTCCTCGCCGCAGGCGAACAACAGGCTGAGGGCGAGGAGGCTAAGCGGGCGGATCATGGGGGCTCCAGGCTGGGCGGTGCTCAGTTTATCCGGGATGGCCCGGGCGCGGGTCGGAAGATCGGCGGCGCCGCCCCCTGGCGCCGGGCACCGGTCCATCAGCCGGACCGTCACACAGGATGCGCATCATCATTCCATAGGAAGGATCCGATGAAGTTGCTGGTCGAGACTTTCAGCCTGCAGACGGGCGCCGCGTCGCCAGACAGCTCGGCGTGTGGCCGCCGTTCCCCGGGGAGGAGACGCACTTCTGTATGCCACGAGCGCGGGGACCAGGACGCCCGTCGCGTGGCCAGCGAATCGGCGCCTAGCGCCGCGATCAGCGCGCCCTGCACTCCATCAGCGCCACTGCCCGGGATCCTCCCACCCCAGCCCGGCGAGCAGCGGCGCGGCGGCGGTCTGGGCCTCAAAGCTCCTGCCCGGCGGGGTGAGCAGCTCCAGGTGCAGCTCCCGGCCCGCCACCTGCCCGTACCAGCCGGTCACCCTCATTCCTCCCGACACCAGCGGCTCGCAGGAGGCGATCACCGCCGGATCGAGGAGCGGGACCGAGCGGTGCCGCGCGGTGTCGAGGAAGGCCACCTCGCACCCAGGGCGGGGCCTGGGCCCTGGGAGCTCCTCTGAGGCGGTGAAGGCCCACAGCTCCAGCCGCGCCCCGGTGGCCCCGTGGTCGAGGGAGAGCAGCAGGCTCCCGCTCGCGTCGGACCAGCCGCGCCAGCCCTCGGGGACCTCCAGATAGAGCCCCCCCACCTCGTGCCAGGGCCCTGGGCCCACCTGGCTCTGCTCCACCCTCGGCACCACCTCTGCGCCCACGCCCACGCCGAGGGACCCCTCGGGAGCGCTGGGGCGGGGACAGGCCAGCAGGAGGAGCAGCGCGATCAAGGGCGCCTTGCCAGGTGATCGGGGCCCCACCAGAGGGACTGAAAGACCTGGGCCTCGCCGGGCTGATCGGGGCGGTGCATCGCCCCCACCACCGCCCGCTTGGCCCCCCGGATCGAGGCGTCGGGCAGGGCGAGCACCGGCGCCAGGAACGCCGCGACCGCCTGGTCCAGATCGCCCTCGGCGTGCGCGTCCACCAGGGGACCCGCGGCGGGCACGGTCGCCGCGGTGCTCAGGAGCCGGAGCGCCCCGCTCCGCCCCACCAGCGCAGCCAGCCGCCCCGCCCCGCCCCAGCCGGGGCTCAGGCCCAGGGCGCCGTGGACGAAGCGGATCGTGGCGCGGGGACCCGCGACCCTGTGATCTAGGGCGGTGAGCAGCTCGGCCCCGCCCCCCACCGCCAGGCCCTCCCACCGGCCCACGGTGAGGATCGGCAGGCGCCACAGCCGGTCGAGCACCGCGCCCATCGCCGAGGACAGCACCTCGCCGCCCTCCTCGCCGGGGAGCGCCAGCCCCAGATCGCCCAGGTGCGCCCCGGCGCAGAAGACCCGCGAGCAGGTGGATCGCACCACCAGCGCCGCCCCCCCCCACGCCTCCAGGGCCGCCACGGCCTCCGCGAGCTGGAGCATCATCGCGACGGTGATCGCGCCGCGCTCACCGGGGTTGTCGAGGGTGAGCGTGGCGAGCCGATCCCCCAGCTCCAGGTGGACCCTGCCCGCCCTGGGCGGGAGCGAGGGCAGCCGCTCCCGGAGCCGCTCTAGCGCCAGATCAGCGCGCATCCGCGGCCTCCTGTGGAGAGAGGGTCCTGTCGCGCAGGCGCGCCTCCCGCTCTGGGGTCATCGCCACCTGCGCCGCGCGCCGCGCCCGCTCCCCGATCAGATCGAGGTACAGGCGCACCTGCGCGTCTCCCCTGCGCCGCTGCCAGCGCGCCGCACCCGCCCCCTCGCACCAGGCCAGGTGCGCCAGGGTGGCCTCCAGCACCTCGTCTACCCCCTGCCGCTCGGCGGCGGAGGCGGTGAGCACCGGCACCCGCCAGCCTCCCTCGGGGAGGTCCGAGAGCTCCAGCGAGCGCTCCAGCTCATCGGCGAGGCGCCTGGCGCCCGGGCGATCGGCCTTGTTTACCACGAACACGTCGGCGATCTCCAGCAGCCCCGCCTTCATGGTCTGGACCGTGTCGCCAGACTCTGGGGTGAGCACCACCACCGAGGTGTCGGCCACCTCCATCACCCCCAGCTCGGACTGCCCCACCCCCACCGTCTCGACCAACACCAGATCGTAGCCGGCCGCGTCGAGCAGATCGACCACCTCGCTGGTGGCGGACGAGAGCCCGCCCAGGTGCCCGCGCGAGGAGAGAGAGCGGATGAAGACCCCGTCGTCGCCGGTGTGGCGGTCCATCCGCACCCTGTCCCCGAGGATCGCGCCGCCGGTGAAGGGAGAGCTGGGGTCCACCGCCACCACCGCCACCCGCAGCCCGCGCGCCCTGGCGGCGGTCACCAGCCGGTCGACGAAGGTGGACTTCCCCGCGCCTGGGGGGCCGGTGAGGCCGATGACGTGGGGCGCTCCGGGGCGCTCCCTGCGCCGGACCCGCACCCCGGCCAGGGCCGAGCCCACCGCGGGCTTTCGCAGCTCGGTCAGGGTGATCGCGCGGGCGAGCCAGCGCCGCTCCCCCGTCACCGCGCGGTGGACGATCTCCTCGGTGCTGAGCAATGCTTCTCCTCGCGGGCAGGGTCCCGCTCCCATAGATAGGCCCCCATAACGCCTCACGCTGACGGAGGACCCATGCGCCTGTTCCCCCTGCTCCTGCTCACCGCCTGCGCCGCAGACGGGCGGGGCCACATCTCGGGAGAGATGGGCTCTCACCCCTTCGAGAAGATCGTCACCGCCTTCCACGGCGGGCCCTTCGTGGCGCTCTTCGACCACCAGGTCTCCTGCGAGGACACCTGGTGGATGGACCAGTCCTACAGCGATCAGAACGCCCCTGACGCAGAGGACGGGCTGATGCTCCAGTTCACCTTCCAGGACGACCCCGTGGTGGGCACCCTCTCGGTGGCCGGCGCTGGCGCGGTGAGCGCCAGCGGCATCTTCCTCGACCGTGCCCAGTACGAGGTCTTCCGGGGTAGGGACGGCACCGTCACCCTGGACGAGGTCTCCGAGGACGACATGGTGGGGACCTTCGCGGTCACCCTCTCTGATGGCGCCGTGGAGGGGGACTTCCACTCCACCTGGTGCCGTAACATGACCCCCTGATCGCGGAGCCCCCATGACATGGCGCAACCCCACCCCCACCGTGGACATCATCCTCGAGCGCGACGGGCAGGTGCTGCTGATCGAGCGGCGCAACCCTCCTCATGGCTGGGCCCTCCCCGGCGGCTTCGTCGACGAGGGAGAGACCGTCGAGCAGGCGGCGCGGCGCGAGGCGATGGAGGAGACGCGGCTGGAGGTGCAGCTCACCGCCCTGCTCCACGTCTACTCTGACCCCGCCCGCGACCCGCGCAAGCACACCCTCTCAGTGGTGTTCGTCGGCACCTTCGAGGGAGAGCCCGCCGCGGGCGACGACGCGGGCGCGCTCGGCTTCTTCCCCCTCGACGACCTCCCTCAGCTCGCCTTCGATCATGCGACGATCCTGGCGGATTACCTCCGTTTTCGCGACACAGGCGCCAGGCCTCTCTAGGGTGTGTGGGGGGGGCCCCCAGCGCACCAGGGACATAGTGTGTCGATGACGTAGCGCGTCTCGGCGCTCGGCAGCGCTCACGCCCCCCGCCTCTGCTATCCTCTCCGAAACTTCGGAGGCCCCATGCGCGCCCTGCCGCTCCTTCCCCTGCTCATCGCCCTCGCCAGCTGCGGCGAGGAGCTCCCTACCGTGCCCTCCACACCCACCGCTCCTCCCGCAGCCTCCACCTCCACCGAAGACTGCGCGACCAAGAGGGACTTCTTCCCAGACGCCGATCAGGACGGCTACGGCCCCAGCGACTACGCGCGCCCGATGTGCGCCGCCGCCGCAGGCTGGACGGACAAAGGGGGCGACTGCGACGACGGCGACAAGCGGGTCTTCCCCGGCGCCCCAGAGCTCTGCAACCAGGTCGACGACGACTGTGACGGGAAGACCGATGAGGACCCCACCGATGGGGTGGACTCCTTCGTCGACGCGGACGGGGACGGGCACGGAGACCCCGCCAGGCGCGCGATGGCCTGCCCCGGTCAGCGCGGCTTCTCCACCCAGGGAGACGACTGTGACGACCGCCAGCGCCTCGCCTGGCGCAACGCCAAGGAACGCTGCGACGGCGTGGACAACGACTGCGACGGCGAGACGGACGAGGGCGTCAAGCGCACCTTCTACAAGGACAAGGACCACGACGGGCACGGCGATCCCGCGGCCCCCGTGTCCGCCTGTGACGCCCCCACCGGCACGGTCAGCGCGGGCGATGACTGCGACGACAACCGCGCCGACGCCTGGGCCGGGAGCCCAGGGCACTGCACCTGATGGGGAGCGCCTAGCCCGCGCATCCCGATCCAACCGGCCCCCCGCCCTGGCGGTCGACGGGGGCGCCGCGCCCCACGGGACCTCCGACCACCACGTCCTCGGACTGACCCCCTCAGATCCGCAACACCACCCTTGAGGCACATGCCGGTCGTCGGAGCTGTGCCCGACGGAGCAAGCCATGCACAAATTCCTCGCCCCCCTCCTCCTGCTGAGCCTCCTCGCCTGCCGCAAGGAGGAGCCCGTCGATCTGGACGGTGACGGCTCCACCGCCGACCTGGACTGCGACGACCTCGACGCCTCCGCGCACCCCGGCGCGGAGGAGCGCTGCGACGGCGTCGACAACGACTGCGACGGCGAGGTGGACAACGCGGCGGTGGACGCGATCGCCTACTACGCCGACGCAGACGAGGACGGCTACGGAGACCCCGCCAGCAGCGTCTCGGCCTGCGCCGCACCCACCGGCTACGTCACCGGGGACGGCGACTGCGACGACACCTCAGACGCCTTCCACCCCGGCGCCTCCGAGGCCGACTGCGCCGACCCCGCGGACTACAACTGCGACGGCTCTGTGGGGTACGCGGACCAGGACGGCGACGGCTTCGCCGCCTGCGAGGAGTGCGACGACAGCAGGGCCGACGTGCTCCCCGGCGCGCCAGAGGTCTGCGACGGGGCCGACAACGACTGCGACGGCGACGCGGACGAGGACGCGGTGGACGCCGCGGTGTTCTACGCCGATCTGGACGAGGACGGCTACGGGGGAGAGGCGATCACCGCCCTGGCCTGCCAGGCCCCTGACGGCTTCTACTCCACCGCCACCGACTGCGACGACCTGGACCCCACCGCCCACCCTGACGGCGCGGAGGTCTGCGACCAGGCCGACAACGACTGCGACGGCGACGTGGACGAGGACGCCCTCGACATGGGCACCTTCTACCCCGACCAGGACGGCGACCGCTTCGGCCCCACCGCCAGCGCCATCGCCGCCTGCGAGGCGCCCGAGGGCTGGACCGACCGCGGCGGCGACTGCGACGACGCGAACCCCGCCGCCAGCCCCCTCGGCGTGGAGCAGTGCAACGGCTTCGACGACAACTGCGACGGAACCGTCGACCTCAACGCCTCCGACGCCCCCAGGTGGTACGCGGATGCGGACGCCGACGGGCACGGCGACCCCGCCCAGTGGAGCCGCGCCTGTGAGCAGCCCCAGGGCGCGGTGATGCTCCCCGACGACTGCGACGACACCGAGCCCCTCGCCTGGAGCGGCGCGGTGGAGCGCTGCGACGGCGCGGACAACGACTGCGACGGGACCGTCGACGTGGGCGCCATCGACGCCATCCTCTACTACAC
>JAFGVK010000231.1 GCA_016938035.1 Deltaproteobacteria bacterium
GTCACCTGCTGATGAGCGGGGCCTGACCGCGCACCCTCCTGGCGCACAAGGAGCCGAGGGAGGTCACCGCGGTGCGTCACCTGCTGACAGGACCTCCAGCCCATGCGTCCGCCCCATGCTCACGCTAGCCGACGATGCACCTAGCAGCTCCTATCGTGTGGAGGCCGTCGGGGTATTCGTGGCCGATCGGCTCGGGCTCAGCAGCCCTTCGCCGCCTCCGCCACGCCAATAGAGCGTCCCGGCTGGGTGCTATCACGAACGAACCACCGGTATCGGTGTTTGCCTCGCTCTCCGCGCCGGGCGCTGGGGCATTCCGGCCCTCGGCCAAGCGGTTGGTTCCACGACGTTGTGCGCTCGGACCGTACTTCCTGGCGGATGAGCGGGGCCTAGCCGCACGCTGGGGGCCTGTCTCCATGCCCGGCGCGACGGGCCCTGGCGGCCACGCGCTCCGACGAACCCGTCCGCTGCTCTGCTGAGGGAGGCAGCACCTCGCGGTGCCGGGATGCGCCGCTGTTTCCTTGGCAGGGGGGGCCCCTTGGCCACGCCGGGTGGTGGCTGCTGCCCTACTCCACGTCCAGCACCACCGCGGTGATGTTGTCGTGTCCGCCGAAGGCCAGGCCCTCCTGGATCAGGGCGCGCACCAGCTCCCTGCGGGGCCCGATGTGTCGGAGGTACTGCTCAAGTCGCTTGGCTGAGGAGCGGTCGGTCAGTCCGTCCGTGCACAGCAGCACCCTGTCCCCCGGGTCGAGGGTCAGGGTCTTGGTGTCGAAATCGAAGTCGTCCTCGCCGCCGATCCAGGACCACAGGGCGTGGGCCATGGGGTGGTTGTCCGCCTCTGCCGGGGTGATCTTCTTCTGGTGGATCAGCTCGGCCACCAGCGAGTGATCCTGGGTGACCTGTGAGAGCTGCGACTTGGCGAGGAGGTAGGCGCGCGAGTCTCCGGCGTGGGCGACCCAGGCCCTGCGACCCTGCTGGATCCACAGCACGAGGGTGGTGCCCATCGCCTGGCGCAGGGAGCGCCGCCGGTCGAGCACCGCCTTGTTGGCCTCGCGCATCGCCTTGGAGAGCAGCGCCTCGGCCTTGGCCTCGCCCCAGCCGCTGGTGAGCACCTCCATCGCCACCGAGATCGCGAGGGCAGAGGCCTCCGCGCCGCGCTCCAGACCCCCCATCCCGTCTGCCACCGCGACGACCGAGGTGGCGCCGTCCAGCATCCGCCAGGCCCAGGAGTCCTCGTTCTGTCGCCGCACCAGCCCCACGTCGCTCATCGCGGCGACCTGAGGCACGGCGGGCTCGCTGTACGACCCGAACAGCCCGGCGATCGCGTCGCAGAGAGAGAAGGGGTCGGGGTAGCGCCCCGCCGCGATCTCGCCCAGGAGCTTCTGTACTACGGGGTCGGCCGCGCTGCCGTAGGGCCCGATCATCTCGCCCAGCCGCCTCACCTGCGCCGCGATGATGGCCCGAGGCGGGGTGCTGTTTTCGTGGACCCGGCGCACGTCCAGGTCGAACCACCGCACGGTGTGGTCCGGCATGATCAGCACCTGGGACGCGGCCATGTCCGCGAGCTCCACCCCGCGCGACTGCAGGAAGCCCAGGGTGTCGGAGAGCCGGTAGAGCCACCGCAGGAGCAGCGGGCTGGACACCGGGGCCACCTCGTCGATCAGCAGGGCCTCGCCGTGGTAGTGGTGGACCGTGAGCAGCTGGTTCTGCTTCATCAGGATCGCGACCGGGCTCACCAGGCCCCTGTGGCGGAGGCGGGCCTGTGCGAAGTCCGAGAAGGGCTGGAAGCGTGAGCGGTCCCAGCGGGCGGCCATCAGGAAGAGCTCGTCCCGCAGCGGGGTCTGGCAGTACTCGCAGCTGTTGGCGGTGTTCGGCGTGTACCGGTGTCCACAGGACCAGCAGTAGCGGTGGTTCCACTTGGCGGACTGGTTGTTGACCAGGTAGAAGGCCCTGGCGCCGGTGAGGCGGGTGGGCCGCTCCACCACCAGATAGCGCCCCACCGGCGTCCCCGGGGGGAAGGGGACCGGGTGCTCCCTGGTCTCGGTGACCCCCCACAGGTTCCCAATACCCACGCGATCTAGCTTCGTCTGCATTCAGCCCTGCCTCGTGGCGTAGTGTAGTCGCGCCTTGGAGCCTAGGACAAGGGGCAATCGGCGTTCGCTATCGCTCCGGCACCGGCCAGACGATCGGCTCGGTGGATTGGGCCTCAAAGCGCACCTCGAGGATCTCCAGCTCTCGGTCGCCCTGGGGGGCCTTGAAGCGCACGGTCTCCCCCTCCTCATGTCCGAGCAGCGCCGCGCCGAGGGGGGAGCGCAGCGAGATGATCCCCTGACCGACGTTCACCTCGTCGACACCGTAGATGTGCCAGGTTGCGACGTCGCCTCCCTCGTCCTCCACCACGACGGTCGCGCCGAACCTCACCCTGTCGCCGGAGAGGGTGCCTGTCTCCACCACCTGGATGTTGGACAGGCGGTGGGCGAGGTAGCCCATGCGGCGGTCGATCTCTCGCAGGCGCTTCTTTCCATAGATGTACTCGGCGTTCTCCGAGCGATCGCCCAGCGAGGCCGCGTACGAGACCTCCGCGGTGATCCTGGGCCGCTCCACCATGTGCAGCCAGGTGAGCTCGGCGCGGAGGGTCTCCATACCCCGCCTGGTGATGTAGTCTGGCTCTCTCATAGGGGCTCCGGCGCTGTGCTAGAGTGGGTGCGAAAGGAGACGGCGGATGTCACAGGAGCTGATCTGGTCTGGGGGACACCGCGCGGGGTCAGCGGGTGAGGGGGCGGTCACCTCGGTGGGCGTCGGGGTGGGCAGCACCGCGCCGCCGCCGCCCAAGCCCCTGTCGCAGCGGAGGATGGAGCGCCCCAGCTTCCTGGAGAAGGAGCCCGACGGGGGCGGCTTCAAGGTGGATCTGGGGCGAATTGAGCCTGCCAGAGACGAGACCGGGACCCGCCCTGTCGGACGGATCCCGATGCGGAGCTACTGAGCGAGGCGCCGAGGGCTACTCGTCGTCGCGGTGCTCGTTGAGGGACGCCACCAGCTTGTCCTGCATACCGCCCGGGACGCGCTCGTAGGTCTCGAAGGTCATGGTGTAGAAGCCCTTGCCGCCGGTCATCGAGCGGAGGTCAGGGGCGTAGGTCTGCATCTCCGCCAGGGGCACCAAGGCCTTGACCACCGAGTTGCGGCCGCGGGAGTCCATGTTGAGGATGCGGCCGCGGCGGGTGTTCATGTCCCCCATGATGTCGCCGACGTGGTCCTCTGGGACGATGACCTCGATCCTGTAGATGGGCTCGAGGAGCACCGGGCGGGCCTTGGCGAAGGCCTCCTTGATCGCGTGGCGGCCAGCGATCTGGAAGGCGATGTCCTTGGAGTCCACCGGGTGGTACTTCCCGTCATAGAGATCGACCTCCACGTCCACCGCCTGGAAGCCGGCGAGGATGCCCTTCTCGAGCTGCTCGCGGATGCCCTTGTCCACCGAGGGGATCAGCGAGCCGGGGATGACGCCGCCGACGATGCGGTTGTTGAACACGAAGCCGGAGCCGCGCTGTCCGGGGCGGACCCTGATCGCGACCTCGCCGAACTGGCCGGCGCCCCCGGTCTGCTTCTTGTGGCGGTAGCGCACGTCGGCGTCGGCGGTGATGGTCTCGCGGTAGGGGATGGCCGGGGTGCCCAGCTCGACGTTGACGCCGTACTTGCGCTGGAGCTTCTCGACTGAGATCTGGACGTGCGAGGTGCCCATCCCGTGCAGCACCAGCTCCTTGGAGACGGAGTCCTGGGTGATCTGGAGGCCGGTGTCCTCGGCGAGCAGCTTGGTGAGGCCCGCCTTGAGCTTGTCGATGTCGTTGCGGCTCTCGGGGGTGACCGTGTAGGCGATCATCGGGGGCGGCGGCGCGACATAGGGGAGCGCGACCGGCTCCTTGGGATCGGTGAGGGTGTCGCCGGTGTGGGTGTCGCGCAGCTTGGCGACGCCGAAGATGTCGCCGGGCATCGCCTGGTCGATGGGGACGTGCTTGGACCCGACCAGGTGGAAGATGGAGCCGAGGCGCTCCGCCTCGCCGGTGCGGGCGTTGATGACGTGGGTGTCCGCGTCGACCTTGCCCGAGACCAGGCGGAACACGGAGACTGTCCCCACCCGCTCGATGAGGGTCTTGACGCACAGGGCGGCGAAGGGGCCGTCCGCGTCGGCGGTGCGCTCCAGGTCGTCCTCGATGTCACCGGGGGTGTGCCCGTAGACAGGATCCGCCTCCTCAGCGGAGGGGAAGACCTTGACCATCTCCAGCAGCAGGTCGAGGCCGATGTTCTTGGCGGCGGAGCCGAAGAACACGGGGATGGCCGCGCCGGTCTGGAGGGCCTTGTGCAGGCCGCGCCGCAGCTCCTCGTTGGAGAGGTCCATGTCCTCGAGGTACTTCTCGATCAGCTCGTCATCGACCGAGGCGATGGCGTCCATCATCACCTCGCGCGCGTCGGAGAGGGCCGCCTCCATCTCAGCGGGGATGGGGGACAGGGTGCCGGTGCCCTTGTCGTTGTCGTAGAGGTACGCCTTCTGGCAGACCATGTCGACCACGCCGCGGAAGCCGTCAGCGGACCCGATGGGCATCTGCACCGGGATCACCGGCTTGCCGAAGAGCTCAGAGAGCTCCGCGATGATGGGGGCTACGTCGACATAGTCGCGGTCCATCTTGTTCATGAAGATGGCGCGGGGCTTGTTCTGGTTCTGGGTCGCGGTGATCATCTGCTCGGTAGAGACCTCGACCCCGTCGACGCCCGATACGACCACGATCACTCCGTCCACCGCCTGCAGCGCGGTGCGGGCCTCGTGGAGGAAGTTGCCGTCGCCCGGGGTGTCCGCCACGTGGAACTTGAAGCCGTCAAATTCAGTGGTGAGGTACGAGGTGGAGATCGAGCCGCCGCGCTTCTGCTCCTCCGCTTCGAAGTCCATCAGCGAGGTGCCGTCCGTCACAGAGCCCAGCCGGGTATTGAGGCCGGTGGTGTAGGCGAGCGCCTCGGCCATGGAGGTCTTCCCCGCGCCGCCGTGGCCAACGAGAGCGAAGGAGCGGATCTTATCGGTGCTGTAGTTCTGCATGGTGTACCCACAACCTGGAAATGACGGTTTCAGGAGCAGACAATGTGGCTCATGCGCGAGACCTCGTCAACAGGCTAAGTCCTGTGGTGCGGCCTACGGGGTGAAGATCCCCTTCGCAATGTGCTTCCCCAGGGATCAGAGGGCTCGGTGGTGCCGCTCACACCTCGACCACCGCCGGGCGTTTGGGGCGGAGATCGTGTTATTCTGCCCGGGGAGGTGTCCGCTTGAAGCTTCGTGAACGCCTGCGCCAGCTCAGGGAGCGCTACGATCGCCTCGTCGCCGAGTACGGCAAGGTGGCGATCGTCACCTATTTTTCGCTCTACGCTGCGGTGATCGGGGGCGCTTGGGTCGCGATTGAGGCGGGCTGGGAGACGGGGACCACCGCGGAGGGCGCGGGGAAGTTCGCGGTGATCTACGGGATCCTCAAGCTGTCTCAGCCCTTCCGCATCCTGGCCACCATCGGCCTCACCCCTCTGGTCGCGCGGGGCGTACGGCGGGTGAGGGGGGCGCCGGTCGCGTTGGCGGCGCCTCCTGAGGAGCCATAGGAGGGGACGCCCTCCCCCGGTCATCGGGAGCGGGTCCGCTGGACCGCGCCTGGAGTGGGTGTCGGCCTGAGCGGACCGCGGCGCTGCCGCGGTGGTGCCGTCGCTCGTCGCGTTCCGACAGGAACTCCGGTCCGAGCGCACAAGGTCGTGAAACCACCCGCTTCTTCGAGGCTCGGCATGACCCCGCGCCCGGCGGGGAGAGCGAGGCGCGCGCTGATAACGATGGTTCGTTCGTGCAGGCGCCCTGCCGCTACGCTCAGCGGGCGTGGCGGGGGCAGCGAGGGGCTGCTGAGCCCGAGTCGAACGGTCGCGATGATCACGACGTCCTCCATAGCGCCGGATTTTGCGGTCGAATCGACGGCTGGCGTGAGCAGGGGACGGACGCATGGGCCGCACCTCCTGTTTGAGGCGCTCGCAGCTGGGCTGCCACCGCGCCGGGGGATCTCGCGGTGGTGCGCCGCCGCGGGATCGAGGCGATTCCAAAGGGGACGTCGACGGGGGCTGGCCACCGAGGACCTCGGCGCGCGCTCCTTCGCCCTGTCCAGCGCGCGTGGGCCTCGGGAAGGTGACGGTCACATCCTCTTCGACGGGTCCCCCTGTCCAGCGCGCGCGCGGGGCTCGGCTGTGGACGCGGTGGCGCCGTGGTCTTTGGCCACCTCCGCCGGAGGGGCGCCGGTCCGCGGGGGAGGCCAGCGCGGCTCCGGAGGCGAACAGGCACCGAGGACCTCAGCGCGCGCCCCTTCGCCCTGTCCAGCGCGCGCGCGGGGCTCGGCTGTGGACGCGGTGGCGCCGTGGTCTTAGGCCACCTCCGCCGGAGGGGCGCCGGGCCCCGGGGGAGGCCAGCGCGGCTCCGGAGGCGAACAGGCACCGAGGACGTCAGCGCGCGCCCCTTCGCCCTGTCCAGCGCGCGCGCGGGCCTCGGCTGTTGACGCGGTGGCGCCGTGGTCCTTGGGCACCTCCGCCGAAGGGGCGCCGGGCCCCGGGGGAGGCCAGCGCGGCTCCGGAGGCGAAAGGAGCCCCTCGGTGACATCGCCGGCTCGACCAACCTGCGACCGCGGCGCCGCGACGGCACAGCGGCGCGTCACCGGGGCCGGGGACGCGAGGGGCGAAGGCGCTCTCCGCCCAAGCCCGGGGCCCTGGAACGCGCGTGCTGGGGGAGGCGGCGGATCCGCGACGGGGTCCGGTGGGCCCCGCGCTGAGCGCGGGCCTGGCCGTTTGGAGGCTGGGGCGATCGGGTGCCTGGGGAGCGAGCTCGGCCACCTGCACGGTCGACACCTCGCGTCTCAGCGGTGCTTGGCGCACCAGAACTGGTACATGCCCGCAAAGACCCGGGGGTGGGCCTCCTCCACCGCCTGCCAGCGGCGCAGGTCGTCCCGGCGCGGGTCGTCGGGCCACAAGGCGTCGTACCAGGCGTCTGGTTCGGGGCGCGCGTGCTGGAAGCCCACGAAGCGCAGCTCCAGCGCCTCCAGGCTCTCGATGAGCAGCGGGATGGTGAAGCGGTGCTCGTGGACGTGCATCACCAGGTCGCGGAGGCCGGTGAGGCTGTAGAAGTCGGGGGATCTGAGCACCTCGCGCGCGGGGTGGTCCGCTGGCAGCCCGTGGAACAGGGCCCTGGCGGCCCGCAGGCCGTCCGCGTCCGCGCTGAGGTCGGCCGCTGCGGCGAGGGCTCGGGCCGCCATGACCCCCTCCCTGCCGGACTCAGAGTAGAGGCCGATCTTCATCAGGCCGCCGGGGACGGTGAGGTCGGTGAGCACCCGCCAGCCGGCGAGGGGATCGGCCATGTGGTGGAGCACCCCGCCCGACTCGACCAGGTGGAAGCGCCGCTCCAGCGCCCCCAGCGCCAGGATGTCCGCCTGCATCACCTCCAGGTTGTCCAGGCCCCAGGCGGCGGCCCGCCGGGCGGTGGCCCCCAGCGATCGCCGGGACAGGTCCACCGCGAGCACCCTGGCCCCGGCGTAGCGGGTCGCGGCGGAGAGCGCCTGCTGCCCTGTGCCGCACCCCGCCACCAGGATCTCCAGCGCCCCGGCTGGGGCGGGGACGTGATCCAGGTGGGGGAACAGCCCGCGCACCAGCTGGTGGAGCGGCTCTGGGGGCTTGTGGTGAAAGGAGACCAACCGCGGGTAGGGGTGCTCCTCGTACTGCGCCTGCACCGCGGCGGAGACGGGGTCGTCGGTCATCGCCAGGGTGGGCACCGCGGCGGCGAGCCGCAGCTCCTCTGCCGGCTCGTCGCGGGTGAGGCGGCTCAGGGCCGCGAGCGCCCCGTCGCCGGGCGCAGGGAGCGGCCCCGCCAGCGCCTGAGCGAGGGCGCGTCTGGCGCCGGTCAGCCCCTCCGGGAGCGTCGGGAGCGGCCACGCGTACTCGTTGTGCCAGGACTGGGTGGCGAGGGCGATCAGGGCCTTAGGAAGCTCGGTGGCGACGGGCAGCTCGGCGAGGAGCTGGTCTCTGAGTGCGACGAGCAGCCGCTCCCAGGAGGGATCGGTGCAGAGCACCCGCTCCAGCCAAGGGCTGAACAGGGGGTGGTCCGCGAGGTTGCGGGCCACCCCGCCGTGGAGGGGGGCGCCGGCGAGCACCTCGGCCACCCCCTCCGCCCTGGCGAGCAGGCTGCGGACCGCCCGGTCGAGGGCCTGGTGGTCTACCCCCTCCGCCGCCAGGCAGCCGAGCACCTCCGGCTCCAGGTCGTCCGGCAGGGTGGGGGCGAAGGCGATGGCGTCGGCGAGGCCGATCCAGGCCCAGCCCTCCACGTCCTCACCCCGCACGGCTAGGCGGTGCAACTCCAGGGCCTCGTCGAGCTGCCCCTTGCCCCGCAGCAGGGTGCCTAGGGCGTGCGCGGCGTGCGAGAGGGTCGGGTCCAGGTCCACCGCCTCGCGCAGGGAGTCCTCGGCGCGCTCCAGGTCGCCCGCGCGCAGCCACAGGTGGCCCAGCTCGTCCTCGAGGATGGCGGACTCGGGGTGGTGCTCCGCCGCCAGCTCCAGGGTGTCCGCCGCCTCGTCGAGGCGCCCCTGGTCCCGCTGCACCCTGCTCAGGGCGAGCCAGGCGGGGAGCACCTCGGGCATGCCCCCCACCGCGGCCTGGAGGTGGGGCTCCGCGGCCCTGGGCCTGCCAAGCTCCAGGGCGATCATCCCCGCGTAGAGGTGCGCGGTGGCGTCCCTGGGATCCAGCGCGAGGAGCTTCTGGAAGGCCCGCTCCGCAGCCTCTAGCTTGCCGGCCTGCAGGGAGACCTCCCCCAGAGTCAGGACGTGCGCGGGGTCCGCTGGGGCGAGCCGGGCTGCCTTGCGTGCGGGTGCGAGGGCCTCCTCGGGCCGCCCCGCGGTGAGCAGCACCCTGGCGAGCAGGCCCAGCGCCTTGGGCTCCTCTGGGCTCAGGTCCGCCGCCCGCCGCGCCGCCTCCGCCGCCTCGTCGGCCTGCCCCAACTCCAGCAGGGTCTGGGCCAGGGCGCGCCACACGTCGGGGATCCCCCCGTCGAGGTGTGCCGCGTGGCGCAGGTCGGCGACCGCCTCGTCCAG
Source organism: Deltaproteobacteria bacterium (assembly GCA_016938035.1). Taxonomy (GTDB): domain Bacteria; phylum Myxococcota_A; class UBA796; order UBA796; genus JAFGVK01. The sequence continues at coordinate 9,126 of JAFGVK010000231.1, forward strand.
CTCGCCCAGGCTCCGCAGGGCCACCGCCCTGTTGCTGAGGGACGGGACGTGCTCCGGGTCCACGGTCAGGGCGAGGCCGAGCAGGCGCACAGCCTCTTCGGCGTTTCCTGCTCTGAGAGCCTCTACGCCGGCGCGATAGTAGGTGTTGACGGGGTCCATGGGCGCTCCTGTGCGTGCAGAGGCAGCCTACTATCCCCAGCGCGTGGTGGAGGGCCTCAGTTTGCGACGCGCCCTCTGCGGCCGCGTCGCCTCGCGGGGGGCTGCGTCTCGGGCGGGCTGGGGCGGGGGCGCCGCGACTCAGGCGGCGGGGCTCGCCCTGTGGCAGGCGCCCCAGAGCACCGCTCCGCTGGCCTCTCGACGCGTGTCCAGCTTCCTACGCAATCATGCGCTTCTTCCCGGTGGAACGGCAGTCACACGCCGATGCGCCTGGCGACGCGGCGCCCGTCTGGAAGCTTCGACGAGCGACCTCATCGGATGGTTCCTATGGAAGGATGAGACGCATGCTGTGAGACGGTCCGGGTGACGGACCCGGGCCCGCCCTGGTCTCGCTCTGGCTGGCGGTGAGTTCTCCCGGCGAGGAGAGGGGGCACCGCGGCGGTGGTGTCGCGCGCTGAGCGCCCCTCGGGGTCTTCCAACCTTAGAGCTGCCGATGCGATCGAGGCCGTCGTATGTGGCCCGTTCTGTGCTGGGGTGGCTGGAGCAAGGAGGTCCTCTCATGTCCCGTGTTGCCCTGACCCTGTTCGCCGCGCTGACCCTCTCCGCCTGCGGCGGCTCCGATCCCTACGAGGTCCCCTCAGGTGAGTACGAGGTGGCGGAGGTCATGAACCCCAGCGACGGCTTCCCCGCCGTCGCGGCCTTTGAGGGGGTGGTGGTGAGCATCGACGTCGCGGGCCTGGCGCTGACCGTCACCGCGCCCGACGGGGGGAGGGTGGTGTACGGCCTGGCGCTGGCCCCTGAGGAGCTGTGGGCGGAGGACTGCTACACCAACATCAGCCACGCGGTGACTCTGGCCTACACCCTCGATGAGGACACCCTGGCGCTGGGGCCGGCGACCCTGGACCGGCCGATGCTCTCGGCCAAGTGCGGTGGGGCTCCGTTGTTGTACTCGGGATCGGACCCGGACCTCGACTGGGGGGCCGACGTGGTCTACCTCCAGGAGCTCGACGCCAACCTGCCGGACTAGCGCCACGCGGGCAGGGCCGGCGCACCGAGGCCGGGCGACCCGCGCCCTACCGATCCGTCGGCGCGGTGGGGACTGCGGCGTGGGACCCGCGGCGCCGGGCAGGGGCGCGCGAGGGCGCCGCGGGACGCGCAGCGCGCACCCGCCCGCCCTGATCGGGCGGGGTCGCGGGCCTGGTGCTGGGGCCCCTGGAGCAGGGCGCGCCTCGCTCGGGGGGGGGAGCCGGCGCACCGCCCCGGGGGAGCGCGCCGCGGTCTCAACCGCGCCGTATGAGCCGGTTGCTCTCCAAGGCTCCGGCCCCGTGCGCCCGCGAGATCCCGGCCGCCGCGCCGGTCAGCTCGCTAGCACCCGGTGTTGTACGGGTACGAGATCACCACCGCCTCGCTGGGCTCCGGGATCGCGTCCCCGTGGAAGACCACCGAGTTGGTGTGGGGGTCGTAGGTGAAGCCGTTGGTGGCGCTGTAGGGCTGGTCCACCCCGCCCACCGACACGTCGATCTGCGCGACGTTGCTGGGCTCATAGTGCAGCGTCCAGCGGGTGTGCATCCCCGCCGCGGTGAACGAGAGGTACGTGAGCACCTCGTTGAAGTTCATGTCCGCCAGCCGCGAGTAGAAGCCCCCGGTGAGGGTTGTCTCGTCGAAGTAGGGATCGCCGCCCCCGAAGGGGAGCCCCGCAGGCACGTCGGAGCCGGCCATCGCCGAGAAGGAGGTGAGATCGGGATCGCCCTTGTAGAGGTCCAGCCACCGCACGAAGGAGGAGGTGGACATCGATGAGGAGTCCGGCTCGTCCGAGATCACGATCATCGCGAAGGTGCCGCCCGCGCGGACAAGGCCTGCGTTGGCGCTGGTGACCAGCGGGGCGGTCATCGCGGCGTAGGCCGCGTCCTTGGCCTTCTCGTCCGCCGAGCCGCCGGCTCCCACCGCGCTCGCGGTGGTGAAGGCCGCCACCGGATCGGCGGTGGTGCTGGGCGAGATCACCCCTATGCCCTGGAAGCGCCCAGAGTCGGTGGGATCTTCCATGTCGGTGGTCACCACCGCCATCTGCCAGTCCATCCCTAGCCGCATGAAGTTGTTGAGGAAGGTCGGCATGTTCGCCGCGAGCGCGTCCACCTCGTCCGACATGGAGCCGGAGTTGTCGATGATCCACAGGACGTCCACCGAGGAGGGCTCGTTCTGGGTCCAGCGCTCCTCGTACCGGGCGTCCTCCGCGCCGACCCCCTTGAGGCCCACGTCCAGCTCGCCCTCGTCCGGGTCGTTGGAGGTGAAGCGCAGCGCCACGTTGAACTCGGTCCAGGCGGTGGGGATGAAGGTGACGTCCACCTCGTAGGACTCGCCGGGGTCCAGGTCTCGGGCGATGCCGAACACGTCGAAGTTGGATGAGCCGGCGCCCACCAGCTCCATGGAGCTGATGTCCAGCGGCTCGGTGCCCACATTGGAGATGGTCAGCACCTCGGGATCCGAGGGGCAGTTCTTGGGCCGGGAGCCGAAGTCGAGGGACGGGGGATCCACCTGGATGTCCGGCTGCGGCCCCACCACCACCGGGGTGTCGTCGCCGGTGTCGACAGGGGCGTCCGGCTTGGGCTGGTTGCCGTTGATGTCGTACTCGTTGCAGGCGACGAGGGCGAGGATCGCGAACAAGGGGCTGATGCGCATCGGGTCTCCGGAGCTGAGGCCGTCGAGGGGGTACACCTTCGGCCACCCATTCTAACCGAACTTTGCCCTCATCTCACAGAATGCTGCGAGGATGATGTCAAGCGGTGAGGTGCTCCACCTTGGGGCTGGCGCACAGGGGCTCTGCGGGGAGGCGCTGGGCCGCGCTCCGGCAGCAACGCTGTTCGCCGTCGCGGCCCTGACGAGGTGCAGGGGTTTCGGTCCGCCTGGGTGGAGAGGCCGAGCTCAGCGCCGCGGGCTCCCTGTGGAGAGGGGACCCGCGCTGGTCTGAGGCGTCGTCATCCCTTAGTTGGGCTCTTGCTCAGGAGCTGTCATGCGCGCACTCTCTCTCGTCCCGCTCCTCACCCTGCTGGCCTGTGGCAAGGGGGACGAGGCACCCCTGGACCTGGACCGGGACGGGGTGCCCGCCACAGAGGACTGCGACGACCTGGACGCCACCGTCTTTCCTGGGGCTGAAGAGCGCTGTGACGGGGTGGACAACGACTGCGATGGCGAGGTCGACGACACCTCGGTCGACGCGATCACCTTCTACGCGGACGCGGATCAGGACGGCTACGGCGACGCCGCCACCTCCGTCACCGGGTGTGAGCTGCCTGAGGGCTTCGTGGGCGTCGCGGGCGACTGCGATGACCAGGACCCCGCCTTTCACCCCGGCGCCCCGGAGGCGGACTGCGCCGACCCGGCGGACTACAACTGCGACGGGAGCACGGGCTACGCCGACGTGGACGGCGACGGGGTCCCCGCCTGTCAGGACTGTGACGACGCCCGCGCCGAGGTCTCGCCAGGCGCCGAGGAGGTCTGCGATGGGCTCGACAACGACTGTGACACGCAGGTGGACGAGGACGCCTCGGACGCGAGCGCCTGGTACCCCGATCTCGACGGGGACGGCTTCGGCAACCCCCGCTTCCCCCTCGCGGCCTGTGAGGCGCCGGAGGGCTACCTCGCCGATGGGACCGACTGTGACGACCTCTCCGCGGTGTCCCTCCCGGGGGGTGAGGAGGTCTGTGACGGGCAGGACAACGACTGCGACGGTCAGGTGGATGAGGAGGCTGCCGACGCCCTCACTTGGTACGTCGACCGTGACGGCGATCGCTACGGTGACGACGCCACCGCAGCCAGCGGGTGCCAGGTCCCGCAGGGGGCGGTGCTCAGCGGGGGCGACTGCGACGACCAGTCCGCTACCGCGCACCCAGGGGCCGCTGAGCGGTGCGACGGGGCGGACGACGACTGCGACGGTCAGGCCGACGTGGGCGCGCTGGACGCGCCGGTGTGGTACGCGGACGCGGACGGGGACGGCTTCGGGGATCGCGGGGACGCGCTCCGGCAGTGCGAGGCGCCGGCGGGGCGGGTGGACAACGCCCTGGACTGCGACGACACCGAGCCTCGCGCCTGGACCGGCGCGGCGGAGCGGTGCGACGGGGTGGACAACGACTGTGACGGCGCCGCAGATCTTGGGGCGGTGGACGCGGGCACCTGGTACGCGGACCAGGACGCCGACCGCCACGGGGACCCTGCCCACCCCACCCGCGCCTGTGTCCAGCCGGCGGGGACGGTGGCCCTCGCCGATGACTGCGATGACGCCGAGCCCCTGGCCTGGACCGGGGCGGCGGAGGTGTGCGACGGGGTGGACAACGACTGCGACGGCGAGGCCGACGACGGGCTGTTCGCCACCTGGTACCTCGACGCGGACGGGGACGGCTACGGCGATCCAACCTCCGCGACGGACACCTGCGATCCCGGCGACGGCTCCCTGCTCACCGCGGGGGACTGCGACGACGGCGAGGCCACGACGCACCCAGGCGCCACCGACGGGTGCGACGGGGTGGACAACGACTGTGACGGCACCGTAGACAACGGCCTGCTGGACACCTGGTACCTCGACGCGGACGGGGACGGCTATGGCGACCCCTCGTCAGCGACCAGCAGCTGTGACCCCGGTGAGGGCTATGTGCGCGTGGCGGGGGACTGCGACGACGGCGAGGCCACCGTCTATCTCGGCGCGGCGGAGCGCTGCGACGGCCTGGACAACGACTGCGACGAGGTGGTGCCCGAGGACGAGGGCGACGGGGACGAGGACGGCCTCCTGGACTGCGAGGACGAGGTCTTCGGGAGCGCCATGTCCTTCGCCTCGGGGCAGTACGTGCTGGTGAGCGACAGCACCGCGCTGCACCTGTCGGGGGCGCACACCCTGGAGGCGTGGTTCAAGACCACCGCCGGGGAATCCTCGGAGAACGCCGTCATCGGAAAGCACTCCGGCGGCTACGGCAACGGGTGGTTCCTTGGGTTCAACAGCTACACCGCCACCCCCTACGCCGCGCAGTACTACGTCACCAGCGACAGGATCACCGGCGGCGTCAGCCTCAACGACGGGGCGTGGCACCACCTGGCGGGCACCTGGGACGGCGCCAGGTCGATCCTGTATGTAGACGGGGTGGAGGTGGGGCGGAGGAGCCACGGCGCCTTCGCGCACAACAGCCTGCCGGTCATGATCGGCGGCTACGGCGCCGGGGCCAACTACGAGGGCCTGCTCGATGAGGTGCGCCTCTGGTCTGTGGCCCGGAGCGCGTCGGACCTCGCCTCCAGCAAGGACGCGCCCCTCAGCGGGATGGAGGCGGGCCTTGAGGTCTGGTACGATTTTAACGGCGGTAGCGGACAGATCGTGGAGGATCGCAGCCCCAACGGGCGGGACGGGGTGATGGGCGCGAGCACCGCAGACCTGATCGCTGATCCGAGCTGGGTGGAGGATGCGCCGTTCTAGCGGCGCGCGGTGGTGCCCCTGGACCCCGGGCGCCTCGGTGGGCGGTGGGAGACCTCCACCTCCCGCGCAGAACAGGGGGCGAGCTGGGGCCCGAGCGCATCCAGTCGCGGGGCGCGCGGCCTCGCCCACGCGGTCCCCCCGGTCGGCCGGCGCGGCGGTTGAAGGGCTGCGGCAGCGCCCTCGATCCTCGCGCTGGCGGCGCTCCCCGTCGGCGCGGAGGCGGGGCTTTGGCTCCTCCCCGTCTCGGTCGCGGTGTTCGGCGCTCCCCGTCGGCGCGGGGGCGGCCCCTTCCCGCGCGGGGTAGGGAAGCCTCTCGGCACCCGTTGGGTCTACCGCGCGTTGACCCCCCTTCCCGCGCGGGGGCGAGCTCACTCCCGCGCGGGGTTGGGCCGCCCCCCGCGTGGCGGCGAGCCCCTTCGCTGCTCCCGTCAGGCGCGCTGGTGCGCCTCCCGTCGAGGGCCCTCCCGGCGGGGATCCACGAGCACCTCGGCCGGTCGTCCCGCTGGCGTCTCGTGAGGCGATCGACGGAGGGGAGGGCGCTGCGGGGCGGCCCGCTGGCTGGTCGCCCCTTCGGAGCCTGCCCGCCTTCCAGCGGCTGGAGCGCGAGACCGGCGAGGCGCTGGGGGCGCTTGGGGTGACCGTCCGGTCGCCGGCGCGA
>JAFGVK010000003.1 GCA_016938035.1 Deltaproteobacteria bacterium
GAACGCGATGGAACCTCGTCTGCCGAGGGACGGGCCCACGACGACCGGCCAACGCCTACACCCGTCGGCCCTTCGGCGAGCCGGTGGCGACGTCCCTGCGGCGGGCACCCTGTCTGCCTGAGCGGGCTGTGAATCACACCCGGACCGGAGCGTTGAAGGACCGCAGAAATATCGAACATCTATGCTTTCAAACGCTGATATTTTGTTGCCACGGCGCGTCAACATCAGTAGGACAGGATACGGGTCCAGCGCGGCCCGCACCAAGGGAGCCCTCATGACACGCCTCGCCCTCGTCGCCCTCGCCTCCCTCGCCCTGGGCGGCACCGCCCTCGCCGACACCGCGGCCGCCACCATCGGCGCGGGCTGCGCGCCACAGAACGGCGCGCTGGTGGTCCCCGCCGGCAAGACCGCCACCAGCTTCCAGCTGAGCGCCCTCTCGCACGGGACCTCCTGCGGCGTCACCCCGATCGACTATGACGGCTGGGGGCTCAAGAACGGCGGCGCCACCGTCTACAGCTACAGCCGACGGGGCGGGAGCGTCGCTGAGAGCGCGCCGCTCTCCACCCTCACCCTCCCCGCGGGGACGTACACCGTCTACGTGGACGGCGGCCAGGGCGCGCAGGTGGTTGTGACCTTCGCCCTTCAGTAGGCCAGCTCGATCCGCTCCCCCCGGCCGGCGCCGGTGAGGAGGATCTCGGCGTCCTGGTAGCGGGGGGGCCCGAAGCGCGGGCGGGGGTTGAGGCTGACCCCCACCCCCTCCGCGGGCAGCCCATACCAGTGCAGGGCCATGACCCCGTCCCCGTCCTCGTCGTGCCAGACGGTGAGGGCGTAGGAGCCGGGGGGGAGCTCCGCCGACCAGCGCACCACCGGGCCCTCTATGGGGAGCCGCACCTCGCGCAGGGCTGCCTGAGCGCTCAGAAAGCCCTCTGCGCCCTGATACACGCGGACCACCAGCGCGCCCCGCGCAGAGCGGACCGGCACCTCGATCTGGAGGGGAGCGGCGGCGGCGAGCAGGCTGAGGAGCAGGAGCATCGGACCTCCGCTGCCCCCATCGGCAGCCGCATGCAAAGCTTGACCCGGGCGCTTTCGGCCACCACAGCCCGTGCGGTTATAGGGGAGCTCCACCCGCTGGAGGTCCAGTGTTCCTGCTGCTCACCCTCGCCTGTGCTCAGGCCCCATCTCCCGCGGCACCCGCGGAGAAGCCACCGAACATCCTCATCTTCACCCTGGACACCACGCGCACCGACGGGCTGGGGAGCTACGGGAGCAGGCGCGGGCTGACCCCTCACCTGGACGCCCTTGCGACCCACGCGGCGCGCTTCGACCGGGCCTACACCGTCACCCCGCTCACCATCCCCGCCCACTCGTCCCTCTTCACCGGGCTGCTCCCCCCCAGGCACGGGGTTCAGGACAACGGAGACTTCTTCCTCCGCGACTCGGCCACCACCCTCGCCGAGCTGCTCAAGGGCGAGGGCTACCAGACCATGGCCTCGGTGGGCGCTGAGGTCACCTCCCACCACTGGGGCTTCGCGCAGGGCTTCGACAGCTACTACGATGAGATGGGCAGCAGCGAGCAAGACGAGGAGAACCGCTGGCGGGTCGAGCGACCAGGCGACGAGGTGGTTGCCGACGCGCTGCGGTGGTTCGACCAGCGGGGGCAGGGCGCCGCCCCGTGGTTCGCGTGGGTCCACCTGTTCGATGTGCACCACCCCTACACCCCCCCTGAGCCCTACGCCTCCCGCTTCAAACACCCCTACTACGCGGAGGTGGCGTGGGTGGACGCGCTGGTCCAGCGCACCCTCGACGGTCTGGAGCAGCGCGGAGAGCTCGACAACACCTGGGTCTTCGTGATGTCCGACCACGGCGAGGGCCTCGGGCAGCACGGCGAGGCGCTGCACGGGGTGCTGCTCTACGACGTCACCACCAGGGTCCCCCTCATCATCCGGCCCCCCAAGGGGCTGAGCGAGGCCAGGGTGATCTCGTTCCCGGTCAGCCTGGTGGACGTGATGCCCACCGCCCTCGCGATCGCCGGGGCCGCACCCCCGCCCGTCCTGGACGGGATCAACCTGCTCCCCTGGCTGGGGGAGGCCCCTGCCCCGCCCCTCCGCGACCGCGAGGTGTACGTCGAGAGCGTGTACGCCTGGCGCCACTACGGCTGGGCCCCGCAGAAGGCCCTGGTCGACGACACCCTCAAGCTGATCGACTCCACCACCCCAGAGCTCTACTCGCGCAAGGACCCCATGGAGAGCCAGGACCTCGCGGCCAAGAAGACCGCGAAGGTGCAGGAGCTCCAGGACCGCCTGCACGCCCTCACCGCCGCGCTGGTGCGCGAGGACGCCACCGCGGGGCAGGCCTCGGACAACTCGGACCGGCTCGCGATGCTGGAAATGCTCGGGTACGTCACGGGCACGGTGGACACCGACGGGCCCACCGAGGGCCTCCCCGACCCGGTCACCCAGCTCCCGCTGCTCAAGGGGATCGAGGCGGTGCGGGCCGCGCACCAGGCGCGCGATCTGCCCAAGGCCCGCGCCCTCGCCGAGGAGGTGCTGGCGCAGGATCCTCACCTGATGGACCTGCGCCAGCTGCTGGCCCAGATCCTCGCCGAGCAGGGGAACAGGGACGAGGCGATCGCGATGCTGGAGGCGATCGAGGCGGAGCGGCCCTCCGGGGCGTCCAAGGTGCCCCTCGCGAACATGCTGTTGGCGACGGGTCAGACGGGGCGCGCCCTGGAGCTGCTCGATCAGGCCATAGACTCCGACCCCTTCCTCGCGAGCGCCTGGCTGGCCCGCCTGCGCGCACTGCAGGCGCTGGACCCCGACCGATTCCCCACCGCCGCCGAGGAGGCCGCGCGCCGCTTCCCCTCCGACGCCACCGTCCAGGGTCTGTACGGGGTCTCGCTGGCTCAGGCCGGGGAGTCCCAACGGGCGGAGCAGGTGCTCAGCGCCGCCCTGGCCGAGGAGCCGCTCCAGTCGCAGGTGCGCCACGCCCTCGGCCTCATCGCCCTCCAGCGGGGTGACGCGCCCAGGGCCGAGGAGCTGTGGCTGGAGGAGCTGGGGATGTTCCCCACCGCGCTCCCGGTCCGCCGGGCCCTGGTGGCCCTCTACGCGGAGCAGGGCCGCTACCCGGAGCAGCTCACCCAGCTGGAGGCGATCCGAACGCTGGAGCCCCCGAACCACCTGACCCTCCACTCCCAGGGGCAGGCCCTGTTCAACCTGGGCAGGTACCCGGAGGCGCGCGGGCAGGTGGAGCTGTGCATGGAGACGGCCCCCGACTACCCCGCCTGCGCCATGCTCTACGCCAACGTGCTCGACAAGCTGGGCGACCGTGACGGCGCGGTGGAGGCCTATCACCTCGCCCTGAGCCTGGGCGAGGCGGCCACCCAGCAGGTGCCCTGATCCAGAGAGCCCGCAGCGGGGCCCCGCCCAGCCCAGGGGGTCCCGGACTCCGCTAGCCCGACGCCACCGGGGAGATCAGTCGAGGAAGATCGGCTGATCGCCCTGGGGCCAGGTGATCTCGTATTCCAGGGTGAAGTCCTGGTCCGCCCCCGCGGGGACCACCGCCTCCCAGGTGAACACCCCTGTCGTGGGCACCTCCACCTCGGGAGTGAGGGTCGGAGCCACCTCCCAGACCGCCTCGTTGCTGGCGGGGATCTGGTCCACCACCCGCAGGTCGATCTCCGCGCCGGTGCGGTTCTTCACCGTGGTCCTGTAGCCCCAGCGGCGGCGCTCCTTGTTCCCCAGCGGCCTGGTGCCCTCGGAGAGGTCCTCCAGCCGCACCCGCTTCACCGAGACCCTGTCGTCCACCCCGAACGAGAGCACCAGCTCCGACCCGGGCCTGGCGGGCGCGAGCTGCCCTGCGCCCACATAGGCGGTGCCCAGGTAGGAGTAGAGCGGCCCGGCAGGGAGGGAGTACTCGCCGTCGTAGTCGACCCGCGCGGTGAGCCAGGCGCTCTGGTCGCGGCGGGCCACCACCTCGTGCACAACCTTGGCCTTGAGGTCCAGCTCCTCCAAGAATACGCGGCGCACCGTGCCGTCGGAGGACACGTCCTCCGGGCGCCGCGCGGTGAACTCCCAGCTGGTGACGAGGTCCTGGGTGGGAGCGGAGTAGTAGGCCCCCGCGCCGCTCTCTAGGTAGTAGGGCTGCAGCACCGGGGGGGCGATCTCCTGGCGCGGTGAGGCGGTGGAGAGGGTCAGCGCCACGTCCTCCCAGTCCTCGCCGGTCTGCTGCCGCACCTGGCCCACTAGGTCGAGGTGGACCATCCCACTCTGCATGTCGTAGCGGGCGTTGTAGCTCGGGCTCCACGAGACCCCCGGGCTCAGGTAGGAGAGGCGCACCCGCACCTTGCCCGCCCGCTTCGCGTCCAGCCCCACCGCGACCGAGAGGTTGTCAGAGCCCCCCGGCGAGGTCAGCTCGGCCAGGCTGCGGTCGACACGAGAGAGCTCCTGGCGCAGGTCCCGGATCTTTCGCTCGCCCTCCCGCTGCCGCGCCTTGAGCGCCAGGGTGTCCCGACCCACCATCTTGGTGATCCCCGCGAGCTGGTCGGGCGCGTCGTCGGCCAGGAACAGGGGCTTGTCGAGCTGCGCGGGGCCCGTGGGGTGGATCCCAAGGAGCAGGGCCTGCTCCCAGGCCAGCGCCTGGTTCTCGCTCTCCAGCGCCGCGATGCGGTCGGTGAAACCCAGCCGCTCTGCCTGGAGCGCCGCGATACGCGCGTCGCGATCGACGATCCCGCGGCTGGCCCTCACCTGCAGGCCGGTGAGCACCGCGCCGGCTGTGCCCTCCCCCGCCGCGGAGAGCGACTCGCGGGTGAGGTAGATCGGCAGGCCCTCGAACAGCAGCTCTGTGCGGCCGGCGGGCACGTCGACCTCCACCTCGCGCACTACCCGCGCCTGGTCTGGGAAGGCGGTCACCTCGACCACCGCGCTGTCCACCGGGAGTAGCGCGCCGCTGGCGAGCCCTACGCTGAGAAGAAGTAGCGGGATCATTCCATCCACCTGGCTGAAGTGTCAGCGGGGAGCACCACCTGGTAGCCCCAGTCGAGGGTCTGCTGCTGGCGCGGGGCGAGGGTGAGCTCGAAGCGGAGCAGCCCCTCCGGCTCGTGGACCGGCTCCACCGTGGCGCCGGTGAGGGTGATCTCCACCTCCGCGCTCCGCGAGACGGGCACCTGCTCCCACAGCTCCACCGCCACAGGGCGCGCCCTCCGGTTCTCCATCGCCACCGACCACTCCCAGCGCGAGACGGACCTCCGGCCTCCCGTCCGCACCTCGTCGCGCCGGATCTCGCGCGGCTTGCGGGCGACGTGGACCCTGTCGTCCACCCCGAAGGCCACGTCGAACGCGTCCCCCGGAGGGACCGTGTCCAGCACCGTGTCTCCCAGATAGGCACCGGAGAGGAACACCCCCGCCTGGCCCGCTAGGAGCGGGAACTCAGCGGTGTTCACCAGCTCGCCCACCAGCCAGGCGTGGGGATCGATCCGGGGCACGATCACCTCGCGGAGCTCGGCCTGGAGCGCCTGGGTCGTGAGGAGCACCTTGCGCTCCTCACCGGTGGAGGTGATGTCTTCCTTGCGAGCCACGGTGAAGGTTGTGGCGGAGAGCGCGACCTCCACCTCCGCGACCACCTCCTCCATCAGCTCCATCGGGGCGGGCGCCTCGTCATACATCGCCCCCGACGCCGCCTCGGCGAAGGCCATCTTGGGCGCAGAGGGCGCCGACCGCTTCGAGGAGCGGGACACCACCACCGGCCGGTGCAGCCAGTAGGGGTCCAACCTCGGGACCTCAGTGCCCTGCCCTGGCCTGGCCGAGGACACCGAGAGGGCGACCTGCCCCCAGTCCTCGCCGGTGGACTGAGCGACCATCGCCGAGAGGGACAGCTCCACCGCGCCGGTGTCGGCGTTGGCGCGGATGTCGTACCGGGGCTCCCAGCGGGCGCCCACCACCATCCCGATCAGCTCCACCTCCAGGTCGGCAGGCGCCGCGGTCTGGAGGTGGACCACCGCGTCCCAGGTGTCGGACACCGCGGCGCCCAGCCCTCCCCGCTCGCGAAGCAGCGCGGCCATCTCCTGCTCCAGATCGCGGAGCTTGCGCCGCGTCTCCAGCCTCGCGTCGAGCACCCGGCGCTCCTCCGGAACCAGCCGCTGGCGCAGCTCCGCCACCCTGCGCGGCGCCTGATCCGCCACCAGGAGCTGCGCCGAGAGCTGGCGCACCGCGGCCTCGCGCGAGGCGTCCAGTCCGGACAGCTCAAGCTCCTGGGCCGCGGCCTGGTCCTGGAGGTCCTGCTGCCGGTCGCGCAGCACCAGCAGCGCCGCGTCCAGCTCGCGCACCCGCGCGTCCGCGATCTGGGTGGCGGTGACGCGCTGGTAGTCCACCCCAAGGATCTTGGCCTTGCCGCGCACGTCGGCGGAGAGGGTGTCCGGCAGGGTGTTGGAGGGGAGGCCGTGGAAGCGCACCTCGTGCTCCCCCGCGCCGACCCGCACCTGCGCCACCCGCGCCACCCGCGCCTGCCCTGCGTACACCGTGACCTGTGAGGGCGGCACGGTGACCTCAACCTGCTCCGCCAGGGCGAGCGGCGCCAGGAGGCTGGTCAGTAGCGCGATCATTGCAGTCCCCCAGGAGCCGCGTTCTTGGGGTAGCGGACGCGGTAGCCCGTGGTGCGCGTCACCTCACCCTGGGCCGGCACCTCGAGCGCCCAGGTGGCCAGGCCCTCGGTGTCCAGCGCGGTGGGGTCGTCGCCCAGGTGCTTGATCAGGTAGCGGACGTCGCGGGTCATCGGGTAGCGGTCGAGCAGCTCGACCGACACCGGCGCCTCCCTGTGGCTGGTGACGGTGTACCGCCACTCGCCCACGTACAGGCGCTTGCCGAGCAGGTTGGGGGGGTCATTCAGCTCCTGGAGCGTCTCGGCCACGATCGCCACCGCGTCGTCCCTGCCAAGGCCAAAGCTCAGCGCACCGCCAGCGCCCACCCCGGCCATCGCCTGGGTGCCGACGAAGGCGTCCTCCGAGAAGGACGACACCTGGCCCGGCAGCAGGGACCAGGACTCGGACCAGGTCCCGCGCGCCACCAGCCAGGCGGTGGGGTCCAGGCGGGGCACCGCGACCCGCACGAAGTCCATCGGCAGCTCTACCTCGGTCACCAGCACCTTTCGGCGCTCGCCGTCCCCCGCGAGGCTGGTGGCCCCTGGCACCGCGAAGGTGGTCGCCACCGCGCGCGCGCTCACCTCTGCGGTGCGCACCTCCATGGGCGCAGGCGCCGCGGGAGGGGGCGGCGGCGCCATCACCGCGCGCTCCATCAGCAGCCCGTCCTCGGAGTCGCTCATCTCCGCGCCGCCATACATGCCGTAGTCGTAGGAGACCTGACGCTCGAGCCAGAAGGGGCTCAGGGTCGGGGGCTGGAGGCCCTGCGCCGGGCGCGCGGTGGAGAGGGTCAGCGCCACGTCCTCCCAGCGCTCCCCGGTCCCCTGCCCGACCATCGCCGAGAGGGAGAGCTCCGCCTTGCCCTCCTCGGGGAAGGCCCGCAGGTCGTAGACCGGCTCCCAGGAGGCGCCGGGGAGCAGGTAGCTCAGCGTGACCTTGCCAGGACCCGCGGCGGGGCTGTCGATCACCACCGTCACGTCGATCCTGGCCCACTGAGCGGCGCCCTCCACCGCGGCGATCTCGCGGGTGATGGCCCCCTGCCGGGCGTCCAGCTCGCGCAGGGCGCGGGCCGCCTCAAGCTTCTGCTCCTGCAGCGCGGGGACCCGCTCGCGGAGCAGCTCGGCGAGGGCTGAGACCTTGGTGGCGGTCTCCGGTGCAAAGAGCAGCTCAGCCGAGAGCTGAGAGGCCGCGGCCCCCTTCACGCTGCCCAGGAAGCCCAGCTCGAAATCCGCCGCCGCGGTGCGGTCCTGCAGGGCGGTGCGCGCGTCGGCGAGCTCTTGCAGCCTGGTGCGGAGGGTGGTGACCAGCGCCCGCCGATCCTCCACCAGCTCCTGCCGACGCACGTCGAGGCCCACCAGCGCCGCGCCGGGGACGCCCGAGCCGAGCGCCTGGATGGAGCGCACGTCGAGCCCAGGTGGAAGGTCGCTGAGCACGATCTCGTTGAGACCCTCCTCCAGCGACACCTCCAGCTCGCGGGTCACCAGGGCCCGATCGGGGAACACCACCGCGGACACCACCGCGCCGGAGGGCTGCAGAGGCGGAGCCTCTACCTCCTCAGCTGCGGCGAGTCCGAGACACAACCACCAGATCCACATAGAGACCACCCCCGGCGAGTTCCAAGCTGACCAGTCCTACCACACTCGGGAACGGCGTGGAACCGAAGAGCTTACGCGGGGACCATCGATCGCGACGACCGCGCAGCGCGCGGCCTCGGCGCGCTCCAGGGGACGGGCCTGTCACACCAGAGCCAGGCCGAAGGGCTCGGTGGCGGGCGTGCAGCGAGCGCCTCCAGGGCGAGGAGGGAGGGCGCAGGCGCAGCCCCTCCCAGGTCAAGGCCGAACGACAGGGCCCCGCTTCGCTGGCCTCTCGACGCGGGCCCCTGCTCCCACGCTCGTTGATCACAAAAGCATGCTTCCTCCCCAGGCAACGGCCTCCACGCGCCGATCCGCCTCGCGACTCGGCGCCCGCCTACGGTCTGGAAGCTTCGACGAGCAACCTCCTCTGATGGTTCCTATGGAAGGATGAAGCGCGCTCTGCGAGGCGTTCCCGCTGATGGACCGGTGCCACCGACGAGGCCCTTGGGAGGCGCGTCTTCGCGACCCGATCCTGCAGGGTTGGATCGGGCCTCAGGGGGCGAGCAGCTCGTCTTCCTCTCGGGGGCCCACCTGCACACCGTCACGCACCAGATCGCGGGACCACATCCGCAGCGAGGGCTGGTTCTCGCGCACCACCAGGGCCTCGAAGCCCACATGCCCCACACCGGGACAGAAGTGATCGCGGAGCACCACCTGCCCCTCGTCCATCACCGAGTCGCACACAGACACCAGGCCGCCCTCGCAGAGGTCGGAGGCGCCCAGGTTGCAGGTCCGCACCGAGGTGCGATCCCCCTTGCGGTGGGTCGCGGTCCAGCGCATCCCCACCTCGGGGTGAGGTGGGAGCACCACCTGCGGCGGCTCCCAGGGGGTCAGCGCCCCGCCCTCGTCGAGGGTGCCCACATAGCCAAAGCCCTGTGGGCCGTAGAAGACGCGCAGGCGCTCGCGGACGATCCGCTCCTCCTCGCGCACCTCCCACTCCTCCACGTCGTAGAGCATCCGGTCGTCGACCAGCACCGGCCCGGACCAGCGCCCCTCCATCTGCCGCACGGGGAGGAAGAAGCCGTCGGCAACCGCCACCTGCTCATAGCTCAGCGAGGAGGGCGGTGCGGCGATCGCCCGCAGCGCCTCACCCCCGAAGCTGTCGACCTTTCCCGTCTTACAGGCCCCCAGGGTCAGGAGGAGCAGCGCGGCGTATCTCACATGAACTCCGGCACCAGCTCCCCGGAGATGTCCGGGGTGTCGGCGAGCTGATCCCAGTGGATGCCAGGCACCACCTGGCTGGGATCGAAGGGGCGACGCTCCACCAGGGTCGACCTGGGGGTGGAGAGGAAGCGGAGCAGGTCGATGCCCGAGGGGATGCCATTGGAGGACCGCCCGAGCCCCACCGAGGGGAGGCGGAGCGAGGCCCCGATCGTGCCCCGGTTCAGGTTGATCGCCCCGGTCTTGAGCCGGGTGACGATGTCCTCGATGCGGGGGTTGGACGACGACGCGAAGACCGAGGTGGAGAGGCGGTAGATGAGCTGGTTGTGGAGCGCCACCCCCTCTTCCCAGGAATTCACCCGGTAGATCATCACCGTGGGACCAGGGGGCTCCTCGTTGAGGAAGCCGTGGCCGTTCTCCCAGTTGACCCAGTACACCGCGGGGTTGAGGTAGAAGCCCCTGCGCCCCACCACCTCGCGGTTGCTCGACTCAAGCAGCGCCTGGTGCCCGCGCGCGACGATGGCGCGCCCGTAGCGGCGACAGCGGGTGCGGTAGTTCTCGGAGATGACTGGGCCCATGAAGGTCTCTGGCTCAAAGCCGTACCCGACCTCGAGCACCGCGGCGCGGCGGACGAGCTGCTCGCAGAACTGGTCGAAGACCTTGCGGTGGACGATCACCCGCGCGGTGCTGGTGTGGCGCTGCCCCGCTGTGAGGAAGGCCCCCACCAGGGTCTCGTACACCGCCCGGTCCATGTCGCAGTCCTCGAGGACCAGCGCCGCGCCCTTCCCGCCGTTCTGGTACAGGGTGGGGAGCTCAGGGCGCTCGAAGGTGGCGCGCCGGATGGCCATCGCGGTGCGGAAGGAGCCGGTGAACAGCAGCGCGTCCAGGCCGGGGTGGGTGGCGATGCGCTGCCCTATGCCCGTGCCGGAGCCCTGCACCATGTTGAACACGCCGCGCGGGAGGCGGCAGCGGTCGATGACCTCAGCCACCCCCTGCCCCACTCCGGGGGTGAACTTGGAGGGCTTGAAGACCACGGTGTTTCCCGACAGCAGCGCGGCCATCGTGTGGAGCACCGGGAGCAGCAGCGGCAGGTTGTACGGGGTGATCACCCCCACCACGCCGCGCGGCCGGAAGTCAGAGCGCGCCTCGCGCTCGTCGAGGATGCGCGGCTCCAGCAGGCCCATGCCCTCTTCGAGGAGGAGGTCCACCGCCCGGATCGAGGCGATCACCTCCTGGCGCGCCTCCCACAGGGGCTTTCCCGTCTCGCGGGTGATGAGCACCGCGAAGCGCTCCTGAAAGCGCGCCAGCCCGTCGCGGAAGCGGCGCCCAGCTGCGGCGCGGTCGCTGAGCCTGGTGCGCCGCCAGAGCACGGAGCCCCGAGAGGCGGCGCCCACCGCGTCATCCACCGAGCCCTCGGAGAACGCGAAGCGCCCGAGGACATCCGCACGGTCACCGGGGTTGACGCCGACGACGTAGCCGTCGACACGCTCCGGCTTGATAAACGAGCCCCAGATGTAGTCGCCTCTGCGAAGCAGGCGGTCGCGATGCCCGTCCAATTGCTCTCCTCGCGATGGTTCGGCGAGGTTATCACGTTCGGGAGGTGAGCGGATGGTCAACCCGATCCGAAGCCTGGTGGTGTGCGCGGATCCGGGGGTCCCGCTCCTCGGCCCGTCCGGCGCATCGGCCCACCTGAGGGCCATCGCCGGGGAGCTGGCAGGGCGGGGCGACGTAGTGCTCGCGGTCGCGCGGCGCACCGATCGTCGCGGCGCCGCCGAGGGAGACCTCCCGCTGCCCACGGTCTACCGGCCGCCGCGCAGGTGGTCGTGGCTCCCCCGAAAACACCGGGAGCAAGGGGAGCGGTGGGACGGGCGGGCCCTGCTCGCGCGGGGACTCCGCGCCGCCCCCTGGCGGCCCGACCTGATCTGGAGCAGGCACTCGCTGCTCTTCGACGCACCCGCCCCGAGGGGGGTGCCGCTGATCGCCGAGCTGAACGCACCGCTCGCCCTGGAGCGCGGGCGCTACGGGAGAATTTTTCACCCACAGCGCGCGGCGGCGGTCGAGCGGCTGGCCCTCCAGCGCGCGGACCGGGTGGTGGCGGTGTCGAGCTGGCTGGCGGAGTGGGCGGTGCGCGAGGCAGGGGTCGCGCCGGATCGGGTGCGGCACGTCCCCAACGGGGTGCTGCCCGCGGCCGGAGACCGGGCGGGGACCCGCGCGGCGCTGGGGCTGGAGGGGCTGGTGATCGGCTTCCTCGGCTCGGGTCGCCCCTGGCACGGTGCAGGGCGGCTGCCCGCCCTGCTCGATCGGCTGCCCGAAGCCACGGGGCTCTACGTGGGCCCAGACGCCCCCACACACCCCAGGCTGCGCGCGATGGGGCAGGTCCCCGAGACCGCGGTGCCCGACCTCGTCGCGGCGATGGACGTGGGGCTGGCCCCCTACCTGCCTGACGCTCCCCCCTGGTTCTGCCCGCTCAAGGTGCTGGCTTACCTAGCACAGGGCACACAGGTGGTCGCAGCGCCAGTGGGGGACGTGCCCCACCTGCTGCGGGACGGCGGGGGCGTGACGGTGGAGGGCGACGCGCTGGAGCCGTGGGTCGAGGCGATCCGCTCCCGGGCCAGGGCGCCGAGGCTGCTGAGGGTCCGCCCCTGGTCTGCGGTGGTCGACGAGGCCCTGGACGGGCTACTGTGATGTGCTGGCCCCATCCCCCGAGGCGCCCATGCTGCTCCTGCTCCTCACAGCCTGCGTCCTGAGCCTCACCCCAGAGGAGCACCGCTCCTGTGACCCCCGCGGGGGTTGGCGCTCCCCGGACGGGACGGAGGTGCTGATCGGCTGCGAGGCCCCGGAGGGCTGGACCCCCCTGAGCGACGATCCGCTTGGCGACACCGGGCTGGAAGACACAGGGCTCGCCGACACGGGGGCCAGGTGAAGGTCCGCGACCCCTCAGACCTCGACGAGCTGTTCGGGGGCGGCACCGGGCAGGCCAAGGCCAGCACAGGGCCAGTGCTGGGCCTGCTCGTTGCGGGGGTGGTGCTCGCGGTGCTTGGGATGGCCTGCTCCGCCGCGCCGGGCGGGCTGCTGGTGCTCGGCGCCTGGTTGCTGCTGGAGCGCGACCTGGACCGGGTGGAGAGCGGCTACCTGCCGGTGTCGCTGCGCCCGCGCCTGCGGAGCCTCCAGTGGGCGGTCTACGCGGGGATCGGGCTGGTGATCCTGCTGTTCTTCGCCCAGGGGCTGCTGTTCTGCGGGGGCTTCTACGACAGCCTGTGGGCCAACACCCTGCAGGCGGTGGTGGACCTGCTGGTGCGAGCGGCCTGATCAGCCGCGCAGCTTACGCTCCCACCCCGCGAGCTCTTGGTGCAGCCCGAGGCGATGGAGGTGCTCCAGGTCCAGCTCCACCTTGCAGCCCTGCTCCAGCGCGTTTGGCCCCAAGATCCCCTCCACCACATGCACCGCGTCCACCGGCTGGAAGCGGGTTCGGCCCATTAGGCCTGGGTGGTGGTGGAACAGCGCCGCGCACACCAGGGAGCTCTCGAAGCCCCAATTTGAGAAGAGGAAGGCAGCCACCTCCCCGTGGCTCACGCCGAAGCGCCGGTGCTCCTCGCAGCAGGCATCCCCTCCAGCGCGCTCCGCTCCGGGCATCAGCACCCCCTCCCGGTGGAGGAGCAGCCAGCCGATGTCGTGGAGCAGCCCCGCGGTGAAGCACTCCTCCCGCAGCCTGGGGTCAGGGCAGATGTCCTGGGCGTACGACGCCACCCTGATGGAGTGCTCCTGGTATTGGTGGACATCGAAGCCATCGGGGAGCGCCTCCTCCACCGCGCGGATCAGCCCGTGCCCCAGCACCACGGCCCGCACCCGCTGGAGCCCCAGCAGGCTCACCGCCTTGAATAGGGAGGCGGTCTTGGAGGAGCGCCCAAACCAGCCAGAGCTGGCCATCCGCAGGACGTGGGCGGTCACAGCGGGGTCGCGGGACACCACCCCTGTGACCGTCTGCAGGGAGCAGGCGGGCTGCTCCAGGACGTGCTGCAGCGCCTGGTAGGTGCCTGGGAGGGGGGGGAAGGTGTCCAGGTTGGAGAAGCGGCGGACCAGGGCCGGGTCGGCCAGCAGCGCCCGCGCCACAGACACCTGTCGGATCGCGGCCACCAGCGCGTCCAGCCCCGCGGGCTTCCAGAGGAACTGGTGCGCCAGCAGCGCCGCCTGCTGCAGGCGCGCCTCAGTGCTCCAGGCAGAGAGGATGATCCTCCCCACCTCAGGGAACCTGGCCCGCACCTCCCGGAGCAGGGTCATGCCGTCCATCTCGGGCATCTCGATGTCGGACACCAGCACGTCCCACGGCTCGCGCTCCAGCGCGGCCAGGGTAGCGGCCCCCGAGTCGCTCCCCTCCACGACCCAAGCTGGCTGGCTGGTGCGGAGCACGCGCAGCATCGCCCGCAGCATCCGGGGGTCGTCGTCGACCAGCAACACCCGCAGGACGGGCGCCGCAAAGCGATCGAGCCCCCGCTGGCAGTCCGTCCCCCGCTGTCGCTCGCTTGTCACAGAAGCTCCCCCTTGGCCCCCTCCCCGTCGGTCGGGCCGGGGGCCCCTTGAGCGAGAACCTGCGCAGAGAGCGTCCCGTGGCGCAGCAGCACCTCGACCACCTCGCCAGGGCTCGCCTGCCCCGCCGAGGTCAGCACCCCGCGCTGGCCCCTGACGATCGCGTAGCCTCTCCCCAGCACGTCGAGGGGCGAGAGCGCGCTCAGGCCGGCGGCCGCCGCACCGAGCTGAGCCCGCGCCCGCCGGGGGTGCCGCTCCCAGGCCAGGGGGAGGCGCCCCTCCAGCCCCTCCAGCCGCGCCTGGGCCCGCTCCAGGCGGAGGGTGGGCGCCCGGTCCGCGCGGAGCTGCTGCTCCTCCACCCTCGCCCGCGCGACCCGCAGCGCCCCGACCACCGCGACCTCCAGCCTGGACTCCAGCTCGTGCAGCCGCCGCGCGTCCCCCGCGAGGCGCTCCTCCGGGGAGCGCAGCCTAGCCCGCAGCTGCTCCACCCGCTCGCGCGAGAGGGCGAGCCGCCGCCCCAGCGCGCGCTCCAGCCCCAGCGCGCCCTCGTCGATGCGCTGGGCGAGGGCGGGGCCGTCGGGAAACAGGCGCTCGGCCGCCGCCGAGGGGGTGGGCGCGGAGGCGTCGGCCACCAGGTCGACCAGGCTGGTGTCGATCTGGTGCCCCACCGCGGTCAGCACCGGCACCCTGGAGGCCGCGATCGCCCGACAGAGCCCCTCGTCTTGGAACGGGACCAGATCCTTCTCGGAGCCGCCGCCCCGCGTGACGACGATCACCTCGACGGCGCCGTGCCGTTCGAGGAGTTGCACCGCCTCGATCACCGACTGCGCTGCCCGCTCCCCCTGCACCAGGCACCCCGCCACCACCACGCGGGCTGCGGGGAAGCGCCTGCGCGACACCACAAGAAAATCCTGCAGCGCGGCGCCGGTCAGCGAGGTGGCGACCCCCACCACCCTGGGGTGGGCAGGCAGCGGGCGCTTGCGCCCGGGGTCAAGCAGCCCGTCCGCCGCCAGCCGCGCCTTGCGCGCCCGCAGCTCCTCGGCCCAGTCGCCCCTGCCCGCCGGAGTGATGTCCGTCACGTACAGCTGCGTGGCGCCAGACCTGGGGAAGATCCCGACCCTGCCTCGGCAGATCACCCGCTCCCCTACCCTGGGCTGGTAGCTGAGCCCGCCCCAGCGGGTGCGCCACACCACCGCCGCGATCGTCGCGTCCTCATGCCGCAGGTCGAAGTACCTGTGGCCGGAGGCGGGGGCGCTGATCCTAGCGGTCTCCCCCTCCACCTCGATGTCTGGGAAGCGGGCGTCAAATATCTGACCCAGGGTCCGCACGAGGAATGAGACGGTGTATCGTTGCATGGTCCTGCCTCCACCCGCTGCACGACCGGGGCCGACAGGATAAGCGCTTCAGGGAATTCGGAGTCGAAAAAGTGGACATAGATGACCTCAGAGCACAGGCCCGTCCAGGCCCTCCCAGCGATCCTCCCGCCGCGGCGATAGGCAAGCTGCTCTCGAAGGTGGCGGGGGTCACGCTCCTCGCCGCTGCGTTGATCGGCGCGCTCGGAGGGGGTGCGTGGTTCTGGATGGCGCGGCAGGCCATTGTCAGCACCGAGGCCCACGAGATCTCAGTGGCCTACATCGAGCACAACGAGATCCTGGCTCAGAAGCTCGGAGGCGACCTCTCGGTGGGCGCGCTGCCCGTGGGAGAGGTGGGGGAGGACGAGGCGCGCATCACCTACACCATCACCGGCTCCAAGCGCTCTGCAGAGGTCAACCTGCTTCTCAAGAACACTGAGGACGGCTGGATGATCCGGTCGGCCATCCTCGACGAGGGCGCAGGCTCCACCCTGTGGCTGGTGCGCGAGGACGCGGATCAGGAGGCGGGCAAACCCGACCCCCGCTCCGAGCACCACGTCATGCGCGGTGCCCAGCTGATCAACGCGGGGCGCTCCAGCGAGGGTCTGGAGGAGCTGAACCTGGCGATCTCCATTGACAAGACCAACGCTGACGCCTGGTACTGGAGGGCGCGGGCCTTCCAAGAGGCCGGAGACTTCCCCGCGGCGCAGACCGACTTTGAGCAGTCCCTGGCCCTCAACCCCGCGCTCCCCGACGCCTACGAGGGCCTCGCCTCGGTGCTCGGCGAACAGGACCTGTGGGCCGAGGCCCTGGCGCAGCTCGATCACTTCGTCGCCCTCAGCCCCGACTCGGGGATGGCCTACCATGTGCGCTCCTACGCGCAGTTCCGCCTAGATCACCTCGAAGAGGCCCGCGCCGACGCGACCCGCTCCTGCGAGCTGGGCTATCAGGCCGGCTGCGAGGCGCTCGCGCAGCTCAGGTAGCGCGCGCGGCGACGAGCCCTCTCCCTGCGCGCCGCCTCGCGCTCCTCCTCACCGAACGGGTCGGGGCGCGACCGGAGGGCTTCGCCAGCGAGGGGACGCCGACCCGCGCCTGCGTGCGGGCCCCTCAGGCCGGCTGCGACGCGCTCGCGCAGCTCAGGGAGCGCGCGCGGCGACGAGCCCTCTCCCTGCGCGCCGCCTCGCGCCTCGCCC
>JAFGVK010000036.1 GCA_016938035.1 Deltaproteobacteria bacterium
GGCTCTGGAGCGCAGGTCAGCGGGAGGGCGCACCGAGCTAGAGAAGATTCCGAATCGAGCGACAACTATGTTGACATTCATCGCCCTCTGGCTCCCCTGGATTGCCCCGCTCCGCACCCCTTGGGCTGCGGTGCATGAGTCCCACTCGATCCGATTCCATCAAAAACACGGTTACACCAACTGGATGCACGCACTGCTTACCAATTTCCCCGCTCGCCACCCCAACCGCCGCGCCAGGGGAGCCTTCTCACGCGCCCCTCGGAGACGCGGCTTTGGATCCCACAACTCCGCGCTCCTGGACGGGGTAGGCTCAGCCGGAAAGAGCCAGGGGGGGGGCACGCCTCTTAGCCCATAATCTCCCCTACGTGGTTGATTTGGTGGATCCGGCATGAGTGGGTGGTACGACCGGGGCATCCTCGAGGTGGGGCGAGAGGCGTCGGGCTGGAACCACTACTCCTACTCTCCCGACCTGCCCGACTACGAGGTCACCCTTCCCCCTGGAAGCGAGTGGAGGGGGGCCTACGCGCGCGACGGCCGCTTGCGCCTCCTGAAGACCTATGCCGGAGAGGAAATGGCCCACAACACCCTCTGGTACCCAACCGGACACATCCGCTACGGCTGGATAGCCTACCAGTACGACTGGGCCTCAGAGGAGACCTTCGGTTCCTTCACCCCAGGCTCCCGCAGATACGAGCAGAACACCAGCTACTGCTGGATAGAGGGACCCTACGATATGGAGATCTGTGATGACCACTACTCCTCGATGGAGTGGTTCTGTCCAGAGTAGCGCCGGCCGCGAAGGGCGGGATTCGCGAGCCGGTCTGTCCTCGTCCGGAGGTCAGCGCCGCGTCGGGTAGAAGCGGACATTGAACCACAGAGACACAGAGCCCACAGAGGACGGCTGCGCGTCCTGTGGACCAGACGATGGATCGCATCGGTCTTTTGCGCCTTGAAGTACTCCTCGACGCGAGGGTCAGCCCAGGGACACCTCCTCGCGGCTGGAGCAGGCCCCCCGGCGCGCGTCGCGGGGGCCCTCACCTGGGGCCCTCGGCCTGGCTCGCCCGGATCCCCTCACCACGTCCCCCCGAGCTGAAAGTACAACCCCTCTGGCGACCCTGGCTTGAACCCGCCCTCGCTCCAGCCCATCGCGTAGCCGAGGCGGGCGGTGGTGGGGACCGTCCAGCCGTAGATGCCGGCGAGGTGCAGCTCGGCGCCCGAGCCGACGAGCGCGGCGCGGCCCAGGTCGTCGGCCTGGGTGAAGGCGTCGCCCGCGTCGGTGAAGGCCCGCAGTGACAGGGTGCGCAGGTAGACCGGCCAGATCCCCAGGCCCCGCTCGATGCGCCAGAGGGGCATGCGGTACTCCAGGCCGGTCAGCCAGTACATGTCGCCCATGTCGGCGGCGATCGGGTAGCCGCGCAGCATGCGGAACTCGTCCGGGGTGGCGGTCACCGCCGCGTCTCCGATGCTCCCGCCGAGCTGGTAGGTGCCGAAGGCGGAGGAGGGGCCCACGGTCAGGCCGCCCGCCGCCCGCAGGGACAGGACGTGGTTGGGCACCCAGGGGTTGACCGCGTACTCCCGCAGCTCGGCGGTGAGCTGCCCCTGGGTGAGGGGCTGGGGGGTGCCGCTCTGGTCCTCGATCGCGGTGCCCAGCCACGGGTGGATCAGCCCCCCCACGATCGACACGACGCGGCCGTCCTCCTGGGAGACGGCGTGGGCGGTGGGCCTGGTGAAGGCGTAGGCCCAGCCCCCCTGCACCGTGCCCACCTGCCCCTGGATCGGGAGGGCCTCTGTGGCCACCCCCTCTGGCAGGGCCTCCAGCGGCCCGCGCCTGGTGAGGGCGTAGCGTGCGAAGACCGTCGAGCGGTGGCTGTAGGGGTAGCTCACCGAGGCCGAGAGCTGCTCCCGCCGCTCCCAGTAGGGGCCGTCGCCCGCCACCACCGCGCCGTCCTCCCCCAGCATCGGGAGGCGCCCCACCGGCACCGCGGCGGTGGAGGCGGCGAGGCCGTAGACCGGCAGCCAGCGGTTGATCACCACCGAGGCCCAGGCGGTGCCCGCCCCCGCGTCGGTCCGCCACGAGGCTCCAGCCCGCCAGCCGTAGCGCTTCACCGCGTCGGTCGCCGAGGAGGAGACCCCCGCCACCGCGCCCCAGGGCAGGGTCCCCAGCGGGGCCTTGGAGGGCCAGGGGCTCAGCATCACCCAGGGCAGGGCGTAGCGCGGGCGGAGAGTGCGGACCGGAGAGTAGCGCCGCACCGGCAGGGTGAAGGGGTAGTCCTCCTCCGGGCCGAAGGCGTCGTCCACCTCCACCTGGATCAGGGTGTCCAGCCCCTCGCCGTAGGGGGCGGGCAGGGCCAGCGCGCGGGGGGTCCCCGGCGCAGAGAGCGCGCTGAGCGGGTCCACCGGGGCGCCTCCCGCGCGGGAGGGCTCGGCGGCGGTCGGCCAAGCCCGGGCCTCACGGGGGGCGGGGGACCGGGCCGTGAGGGGCGGCTGTCCCGGGGGCACAGGCCCCAGATCGGTCCACGCCGCCCGGTCCAGGTCGAGCACCCGGACCTCCCACCCGTGGGCGTGGTACTCCTGGTAGGCGAGGCGCTCCCCGTCGGGGTGGGGGCTGGGCATCGAGGCGCCGGTCCGCACCCGCGTCACCTGGTACTCGCGCTCGGTCCTCAGGTCGATGGCGTGGATCTGAGGGACGCCGGTGCGGGTGGAGGCGAAGTAGAGCCAGCGCCCGTCGGCCGACCAGGCGGGCGCCCACTCGCGGGCGCTGTCATGGGTGAGGCGCCGCAGGGGGGCGCCGTCCGCGGTGTAGAGCCACAGATCGCGGGCCTCGTCCTGGTGGACCGACACCGCCAGCACCGCGCCGTCGGGCGAGAAGCGCGGCTGTGAGAAGCTGGTGTGGCCCCCAGGGGCAGCCAGCACCCGCCGCTGGCGGTCCACGGTGCGCAGCTCGAGCTGGTTCTCCTGGGCGCGGTTGGTCACCACCACCATCGCGCCGCCGTCGGGCGAGAAGTCGGGATCGCTGGCCCGCTCCCCCGCGGTGAGCAGGCTCAGGCGCTCCTCCTCCAGCTCGTAGAGGAACACGTCGGACCAGGCGTTGAAGCGGTTCACCACCTGGATGCCCGCGTAGGCCACCGCCTGGGAGTCCCCGCGCCAGGTGAAGGACCTCGCGGACAGGTGGTCGAGTAGCACCTCCGCCCCGCTCCCGTCGGCGTTCGCCAGCCAGATCGCCGGGCCGGTGTCGAGGTGGGTGCAGGACCAGATCAGCCTCTCTCCGTCGGGCGAGTAGGCGGGCGCAGCGCACGAGGCGCTGGGGTCGGAGACCCGCGCCCCCTCCGCCAGTCCCTCGGCGATGAGGGCGTCCTCTTCGGCGTGATAGCGCTCCTCCACCTCGGCGTGCCAGTCCCGGTAGAGGGCAGGCAAGGGGGCGTCGAACACCCAGCGCCCGGGGAGCAGCCAGGGCACGGACGACCCGTAGGTGTGGTTCCAGCGGGTCCACACCTGCTCGTCCGAGCGCGAGGCGATGTACGAGACCAAGTCCTCGCCGAACAGGTAGCGCAGGTTACCCGCGGGGGGGTCCGGCTGGAAGCCGTCCAGGCTCCCCAGGGGGGGGAAGGCCCCGTCGAGCACCGCCGCCCGCTTCACCATCTGGGCGGTGGGCTCCCTGCCCCTGCCGCCCTCGGTGAACCGGGTCTCGTTGCGGACCGCCTGCCCCTCCACCATCCACCCTGGCGACAGGCTGTTGGTGGAGGCCGCCCGGCCCACCACCCAGCGCGCCGCGGTCACCAGCCCCCCGTGGGTGTCCAGGTGGAGGATGTGGGTGTACTCGTGGATCGCGATGGAGGGCAGCCAGGACTGGTACAGGTCCAGGTTGGAGGTCGCGTCCGGGGCGGTGGGGTACACCACGATCGCCCGGTAGGGCACCGCGCTGGCGTAGCCGTTGGCGAGGTCGGTGCGGTCCACCAGGGTGAGCTGGGTGCGGCCCCGCGGGGTCCAGCCCATCTCTTGGTGGAGCCCCCCCGCCATGCGCTCCAGCTCCAGCGACAGCTCCTCCGCGAGCTGGGCCTCGCCCTGGTGGAAGTGCACCTCGAAGTGCTCAGTCTGGAGGGTGCGCCAGCGGAGGTCCGGGTCGAAGGTGGCGCCGTGGGCGGCCAGTGCGAGGGCGAGCAGGGTCATGGCTCACGCTAACACGGGGGGCGGCGCCCCGCGCGGCCGGGCCGGGCGCTGCGGTGGGGGGGCACACAGGGGGGAGGAACAGGCTACCCGGTGACGCTGTGCAGCTTCGCCGCGAGCCCCAGGAACAGGCTGCGCCCGCTGGTGGCGTCGGAGAGGTGGCGGTGGTGGCCGTCTCGCAGACCCTCCGCTGGGGGGGAGAGCACCAGCGCGGCGCCGCTGTAGAGGCGGCGGCTCATCATCCGCTCGCAGAGGAGCTGGTAGCGCTGGGCGTAGGATGCGCCCGCAAACTCGGGTGCGACGGGGTAGTGCGGCTCGGTGGTGCGGACCGGGGCGTTGGCGTCGGGGGAGTCCTCCATGAGCATCAGCCAGCCAAGGAAGGGAGGCCGAGGGTCGCGCTGTATGTCCGGGTGCAGGGCGGGGGGGAGCCTGTCGGCGGCGAACATCGGCTCCTCGGGTGGGCCGCTGCCAAAGGCGCCGGAACGGTGTGCCACCCACAGGTCGGTCGCCGAGCCGAGGACCTCCTCCGCGCGGTTGTTGAAGTTGTTGCCAAAGGAGCCCACCTGGGACTTGAACTCCAGCACCGCGAGCAGCGCGCCGCGGTGAAGGATCAGCGCATCCCAGCTCTTTGTGGGGCGGAAATAGCCAGGCAGCACCACCTCCCGCTTGCCCGTAAACACTGCCTCACGGGGTAGCCCGCAGTGGGCTGAGACGGACACCACGAGATCCAGAAAGCCGTCCAGGTTTTTGCCGCCGACGACCTGTCCCCTGGTGCCGTCTTGGGGCGCTGAGGCGCCCTCCCTGCGGAGCCAGAACTGCTGCACCGCCAAGGAGAGGCGCGCGTCGAAGTCGGGGGGAAGTAGGGTCACGGTGTCACTCCTTGCCGGACCGGACGCGTTTTGCTTTGGCGAAATCCACCACCCTCGTTGCCTCCTGTCCGCGCAAACCGTACAGCGCGAGCACCGGCTCGTCTAGCACTTCTGTCGCATCAGACTGGCTCACCGCGATGAGCTGCTCGCGAAGGACGGCAGGCACCCCGTCCCAGATGGGGAGCCGGATCCGCCGCAGGTACTGTGCCTGGAAGCGCAGGAACCCTCCCGACATGGCTGTGCTATAGGAGCCAACGAAGAGCATCGCGACTGAGGAGCGCAGGATGGTCTGGAGGGCCCTGAGGTCCCAGTGATCGGAGGTGATGTAGTACAGGTTGTGGTGCGGATAGTATCGGCCCTCGTCGAAGCCCACCGTGGCGGTCCCCTTGATGTCGGGGATCAGTAGCTTGGGGCGCCGCGCCAGCTCGGGGTAGACCCGATCGATGGTCTTGTACCAGCGCAGCGGGTCCTTGCGCGCTACGTGCCGGGCCGCGATACGGTCCCTGTGGCCCTCCAGGTAGGAGGCGAACCTCGGCCATGCCTCCAGCGACGCGAGCGAGCCGTCCGGTTCGTAGGGGTTGATCACCCCCATCCCGCTCCAGACCAGCTGTCCGCCCTGCAGGTCTCCGGCCATCAGCAGCGGCAGCTTGCGCTCCTCCTCCACTGGCAGCGCGTCGAGGGAACCGATGAAGACGCGATCCAGTCCGGTGGCTACGCCGATGCCTACCTTGCAGTGAGCCTCTTCCAGCGGCGGGAGCGCCTCTTCAAGCGCTCGCAGCACCGCGACCACCTCTGGTTCCTCGACCAGCCAGGGCTCCCTTCCCAGGCCGACCACCTGGACCTCGCGAATTCGGCGGTCAGAGACAGGGCCGCCGTTTCGCACCGCAGCGGACAGGCGCCGCATGGAGCTTGGGGAGACCTCCGGGTGGCAGGCCCAGCGGGTGGTGTTTTTGGATCCTCGCTCCTTCCTTCGCAGAATGGTGATCGCGGGGTAGGCCATCACCTCCGAGTAGAAGGGGTTGGACTTCTCCATGTCGATGAAGGCCACCAGCTGGTAGTCCGCCGAAACCTTGCCCCTTAGCGGGCCGCCATATCGGTTCTTCATCCAGCGGTTCGCGGCGATGAAGCCCAGCGTTCCCGTGGCAGCCAGCAGATCCAGGCAGCGCTCGAAGAAGGGCACATAGAGATCGGCGCGGTCGTAGAGGGTGGCGTAGCGCCGCCGATACTCGGACAGCAGCACTGCGGGGATGCGCTCCTGTCGCACATAGGGCGGGTTGCCCACGACAAAGTCGAAGGTCGCGGCGATGTCCGTGAGCAGGAAGTCCGCCTGCAGGGTCCAGCCGCGGGCGAGCCGCTGCGCCGCCGTTCGCTCCATCCCCCAAGCGACCAAGCGCACGACGAGGCGGTCGATGGCGGTGCTGAGGCTGTCGGCGTGGATCTCCACTCCGAACAGGCTGTTGGCCAACTCACCCGCGGCGGAGGCTGGCGTGCCGCCGCGTCGCTGGTAGCTGTCGAGGAGCCGATCGAGCGCGGGGAGCAGGAACTCGCCCTCACCCATGGAGGGCTCCAGGAGCCGCAGCGCCCTGAGATCGTGGGCGGGGTCGTAGCCCACCATGTCCAGAATGGCGTCCACCACCTCCAGCCGGGTGAACACCGCGCCGCGATTTGTGACGCTCTGGGTGGCTGCCTGTTGCACAGCCACGGTGAGCTCAGACGCAGTCACTGCGGGGAACACCGACATCTGGCGTCGCTCGCTCAAGAGTGGTTCTCCGTGGGGGGATGTTCCTGTCATAGCACGGTGAGAGGGCTCGTCGCCGCGTGGTGGCAGCCAGGCGAGGCGCGAGCCGGTCCAGGTACTTGCCGAGGCCCTCGGCGTGGAGGCTGAGGTGCGCTACGTGCCGAGGGGGCGGCGGCTGCCAGCCCCGGTCAGGAGGTCCGGCCCATGCGGCCGTCTCCTGCCTAGGATAGTCGTTGAGTCAATCGGTGGATCCTCCGCTATGGACGACATCGCGATCATCGTGACCGATCGGCTCGGGCTCAACAGGACCTCGCAGCCCCGCCACGGCCGTAGCGCGTCGGCCGGGGGCTAACACGAACGAACCAGCCTTGTCGGCGCATGCCACGCTCTCCGCGCCGGGCGCTGGGTCATGGCGAGCCTCGGACAAGCGGGGGAGCCCACGAATTTGTGGCCTCGGACGGAATTTCCTGTCGCTGCAACGCGAGAGGAACCGCTGCGTGCAACCCGACCCGCGCGACCGCGTCGACGCGCTCGTCCCAGCTCCCGCCCCTGCCTGACGTGGTGCCGACGATCTCCTGTCCAAGGGCGAGACGATGCCGCAGCGCGTCGCGCGCCTCCCTCCCGCCCTGGCGAGGCCCGATCGCGGACCAGCATCGACGCGCCCTGTGTGGCGGTCGGCTGGAACGCGACCTCAGCCCGCGTCGACTAGCGCGCCAGCCCCTCGAGCCAGCTCGCCAGGGTGCGCACCATCTGCCCGGTGGCGCCGGCCACGTAGGGCCCGGTGGGGCTGTCGGCGAAGGCGGGCCCCGCGATGTCCAGGTGAGCCCACTCCACCTCCTGGCTCACGAAGTGCTGGAGGAACAGGGCGGCGGTGGTGGCGCCCGCGTCCCTGCCGCCGACGTTCTTGATCTGGCCCCAGGTGCCCTTGATCATGCGGCTGTAGCCCTTGTGGAGCGGCATCCGCCACAGGCCCTCGCCGTTGACCTCCGCCGCGTCGTCGAGCGCCGAGGCCAGCTCGTCGCTGCTGGTGAACAGGCCGGTGAAGTCCCCGCCCAGGGCCACCACGCAGGCCCCGGTGAGGGTCGCGGCGTCGACGACGTGGGTGACGCCCTCCACCTTGCAGGCCTGGATCAGGGCGTCCGCCAACACCAGCCGGCCCTCGGCGTCGGTGTTGTGGATCTCCACCGTCACCCCGTTGGGGTAGCGGAGGATGTCGCCGAGCTTGTAGGCCTCGCCGGCGGTCATGTTCTCCACCGCGGGCACCCAGGTGTCCACCGCGACCTGGAGCCCCTGCCTCGCGGCGGCGAGGGTGGCGCCGAGCACCGTGGCCGCGCCGCCCATGTCGCACTTCATCGTCAGCATCGAGGCGGAGGGTTTGAGCGACAGGCCGCCCGCGTCAAAGGTGACGCCCTTGCCCACCAGGGCCACATGCGCCTTGGGGGTGGCGGGGCGGTACGACACCCGGATCATCCTGCCGGGCCTGGCGGAGCCCGCGCCCACCGCGAGGATGCCCACGCAGTCCTCGGCGCGGCACCGGTCCAGGTCCCACACCTCGACCGTCACCCCCTCCACGCCCGCGAAGGTCTCTACCGCGCTGCTGGCCAGGGTCTCGGGATAGAGGTCCGCCGCGGGCAGGTTCACCCAGTCGCGGGCCGCACGCTGCCCCTCGGCCCGCGCGAGCGCGGCGCTCAGATCGGTCCCATCCGCCCCCACCAGGGTGAGCTGCTCCAGGGCGGGGGTGCGCTGGTCCTCGGGCCTGTAGGCCTCCCAGGCGTAGTTGCCCACCGCCAGCCGCTCCAGGGCCTGGGCGAAGGGCGCCTCCGGGCCCAGGTCGAGCACCAGGGTGGCGGCGCGGAGTTTGCGCGCCTCTAGCCCGGCGAGCCCGGCGGCGTCGGCCTTCTCGGCGGCGCTCCCCGCCCCGATCCCCAGCAGCAGCAGGTGGGAGGCGGGAAGGCGCCCCAGGGTGGGGAGCAGCAGGGACTGCCCCGCCTTGCCCTCGAACTTGCGCTGCTCGGCCAGGGGGCGGAGGTGCCCGTCGAAGCGCGCGTCCAGGGCGTCGAGGCCCGACAGGTCGGTGCCGAGGGCCACGGCGAGGAGATCGGTCGCCAGCTCGGTGGCGGCGTCGGCAGAGGTGAGCAGCTTCAAAGAGCTCTCCTTGGGGCTAGGCGCAGCCCCTGGTGAGGAGGATGAGGAAGATGGCGAACAGGAACATCACCGCCACCGCGCCCCCCGCGAGCAGCATCGGGTCCTGCCCGATCAGCGCTTGGAGCCGGTCCACCACCGGGCGGAGCGCCTCGGGGACCCTGGAGGGGGGCCCGTCCATCAGCTCGTCCAGGGGCTGCAGATCGTCGCCCAGCCGATCGGAGAACAGCGAGCGATCGCCGCCCAGGGCGGGGGCGGACAGGGCCTCCGGCTCTGGTAGGTCCTCCCACTGACCCGGGCCGGACCAGTCGGCCCCGTGGTCTGAGGGGTGGGTGGGGGGCTCGTCGAAGCCAGGGCCGGGCACCGGGCTGCCGAGCACCGTGGAGCCGGGGGCGAGGGTGGGCCGGCTGGGGGGAGGCGGAACCGAGAGGGTGATCCGGACCTCGCCCGGGTGGGTGGGGACGCCGCTGCCCATCCCGTCCGAGGGCGCCATCGGCGAGGGGTCCGACCACGCGTCGGGCTCGTCGTCCTCGTCAGAGTACGAGGGATCAGGGGCGAGGGAGGGCTTGGGGAACGGGATCACCGCCTGACCCGTGGGGGGCGTCGCGGCGCGCGCGGGGCTCCGCCCCGAGGTGGTGGGCGCGACGGGTGCGGGGAAACCGGAGGAGGAGTCGGGGTCTCGCGCCTCGAAGCCGGTGGGCTTGGGGAAGGGGATGACCGACGGCGGGTCCATCGCCGGGGTCGGCGGCGCCGCGCCCCAGGTGGGCGACTGCGGGGTAGAGGGCTCGTCGAAGTCCACGATGGACGCGGGCTCGCGCGGGTCGGTGGCCATGCGCGCGAAGGGGTTCTCCACCAGCTCCCCCGGGCGGCTGCGGGGCTCCGGCTCGCGCATCACCTGGCGGGCGTCGGCGGCGAGTCGCGAGAAGTCCAGCGCCTTGGGCTCCGGCTCGTGGGTAGGGGGCACGTAGCCGGGGGGAGGGCGCACCTCGAAGCTGGCCTGGGAGGTCTTCACCTCGCCCGGGGTGCCGTGGACCCCAAAGGCGGTCTCCAGGTCGTAGCGGCCAGGGGGGACGTCTGGCAGCTCGATGTCGAAGCGGAGCCTGCCGGTGGGGTGGGGCTTGACGGAGAACTTGGCCTGCTCCAGCGACACGCGCTCGCCGGAGTCCAGGTCGACCAGCCGCAGGCCCACCATCAGGTCCTCGTGGTTCACCGTCCCGATGGTGGTGTTCACCGAGACCGACAGCTTGACGGGGCCTGGCCCGCGGAACACGCCGTCAGGCGCCTCAGAGGGGTAGAGCACCCTGCCCACGTCGCTCACCACCGGTCGGAGCAGCGCGTACAGTTCCACCAGCCGGGGGTGCAGGTCCTTGGTGTGGCCGAAGCGGTAGGGGGGGGAGGGCTCAGCCTGCTCCGACAGGCCGCGCCGGAGCACAGCGCCCCACTTCTCGGCGACCCTCACCACGAAGCGGGGGTTGGCCCCCTCGCCCTTGAGGCGGGCGACGAGCTGATCCTTGAGGGCTGCCAGCTCCAGCTTGTCCATCGGGCCCGGCGCCGAGCCGGGGCGCACCGCCACCATCAGCGCCCCGCACAGGGCCCAGGGGTCCGCCGCGAGGCCGGGGCCGGGGATCGAGGGGTGCCAGCCGCCCCGCAGGCGCTCGGGGCGCGAGGCCGCGGAGGGGGTGAGGGGGTCGGTGAGGATCACGGTGCCGTCGGCCTCTGCGAACAGGTTCCCCGGGTGGAGGTTGCCGTGGTGCAGCCCCTTCACCAGCAGCCCCGCCGCGTCGCGGATCACCTGAAGCAACTCGGTGAGGCGCCTCCCCTCCTGGAGGGCCTGGGCGAGTGAGGTGCTGTACCTTGGGATAATCCAGGAATGCCCGTCCACCGTGGCGATGAGCGGCGGGAGCCAGGGGGTGTCCCCCGCGACCAGGAGCTGGAGCTGCTCGGCCCGCACCTTGGAGACCCAGGCGCGCTCCTCGGTGTCGGCGAAGTCGTCGGGTGGGGCCTTGAGCACCGCCTCCCGGTCGAGGTTGTCCCGCACCAGCCAGGTCCTCCCCCAGGCGCCCTGCCCGAGGAATTTCCCGACCGTCCAAGCGGTGCCGGTGGAGTCGGTAAGTTTCAAGCCGGTGTGCATGCCCTGGAGCCCCCCTCCCGTCGCGACCGGGAGTGCTGTCGCCTGAACCTGTCGGCGGCGGGAGATGCGCGTTGAGGGGCCAAGTGCGCGCCATCGGGCCGGTCCGGCGTCGAGGCCATGCTCCTGTCGTCCTCACCCGCGCACCGCCGCAAACCGAGACAGCGTCAGCCGGTGCGAAGCAGGCTATACCGCGAGGGAACCCGCGTCAACGCGGCGTCGCGACGGAGGGGGGGGACACCACACCGGCGGCGCCCTGTCGCGCGCTCCCCGCAGGAGAGCCCATGTCTTGGAGCCAGCTACAGTCCCTCTCGTCCATGCCCCCGGGGTGGGAGCTGCCCCTGCTCGACGAGCGGGGACCTGGGGCGTACCGCCTGCTCCGGGGAGGGCAGGGGGCCAGGGTGAGGGCCCTGCTTGACGCGGCGCTCCGCCCGGAGCAGGCGCAGATCAAGGCGCTGGCGCGGGTGCTCGACGCGGCCCGTGGCACCGAGCTGGGCGCCCGATACCGCTTGGATCGGGTGAGGACCCTCCGGGCGTTTCGGGCGGCGGTGCCGGTGCGCCTGTCGGCCGAGCACCAGGCGGACCTGGACCGGGTGGCGGCGGGGGAGCAGGGGGTGCTCACCCGGCACAAGGTCCGCGCCCTGGTGAAGACCTCCGGTACCACCGGCGCCCCCAAGCTGCTCCCGGTGACCGCCCCCTGGGCGGGGCTGGTGGCGGACGCGCAGGCCCTGTGGGTGCTGGGCATGGTGCGGGAGCAGGGGGCGCTCGCCACGGGCAAGGTGCTGACCACCGTGGGGCGGGCGGTGGAGGGACACAGCGCGGGGGGCCTGCCCTACGGGTCGAACACCGGCAGGATGCAGGGGGCCCAGCCCTGGTGGGTGCGCCTCCGGTACGCCGTCCCCGCCGAGGTCTTCGAGCTAGAGGACCCCGAGCTGCGCCACTACGTCTTCCTGCGCCTCGCCCTCGCGGCGGACGTGCGCTCTTGGACCACCGCCAACCCGTCCACCCTGCTGGCGATGGCCAGGGTCGCGGAGCGGTGGAACGAGGCGCTGCGCGCCGATCTGTCCGACGGCACCCTGTCCCACGGCCCCGCCGCCGGGCGTGACCTGCGCAGATTCCGCTGGCGCCTGGGGCGCAAGCGGGCGCTGCCAGAGGGCTTCAGGCTGGGCGAGGCGTGGAATCTGGCGGCGGTGAACTGCTGGAAGGGGGGCGCCGCCCCGTATTTCCTGCGGATGCTCCCCCAAGCGCTGGGGGCGGAACCCGTGGTGCGAGAGGCGGGCATCTCCGCCTCTGAGGGCTATTTCGGCATCCCGCTCCACAGCTCCTGGGCGGGGGGGGTGGCCTGGACCGGCGGGCACCTGCTGGAGTTTCTCCCCTTGGACGGGGGAGAGGCGCGGTGGGCGCACGAGGTGGAGGTGGGGAGCGAGTACCGGCTGGTGTTCTCCACCACCGCGGGCCTGTACCGCTACGATATCCAGGACGTGGTCAAGGTGGTCGGCTGGTACGGGCGCGCCCCGCTGCTGGTCTTCAGCCGCAAGGATCGGGACGTGCTCTCGGTGACCGGCGAGAAGCTCACCGCGGCGCAGGTGCTGGAGGCGGTGGGGCAGGTGCTCCGGCCCGCTCCCGTCGGCGCCGCGCTGGGGGTCAGGATGGCTGAGCGGCCGGTGTACCGCTTCGTGATCGAGGGCAGCCCGCGCGAGGGGGTGGCCGCGGCGCTGGACGGGGCCCTCCAGCGGCTCAACGGGGAGTACGCCTCCAAGCGACGCACCGATCGCCTCGCCCCGCCCGAGGTGCGGTGGGTGGCAGAGGGCACCTTCGCCCGGCATCGCGCGATGGCGCACGCCAGGGGGGTGGCGCTGGGGCAGTATAAGGACCCGGTGCTCCTCCATGGAGCGGACCTGGACGACCTGGAGGCGCTCGGATGACGGTGTTCCTGGCGATCTGGATGGGGCTGGTGGCCCTGCTCTGGGGGGCGATCCTCCTCCGCGCCAGGCGCGAGGTGGGGGACAACCCCTTCCGGGTGGGAGTGGACGGCCCCGCCTGCGCCCCGGAGCTGCGGGTGTCGGTGGTCGTACCGGCCCGCAACGAGGTGCGCAACATCGAGGGGGTCGTCCGATCGGTGCTGGCGCAGGACCACCAGGAGCTGGAGCTGGTGGTGCTCGACGCCGGCTCCACCGACGGCACGCTGGAGGTGCTCCGCGCGATCCGCGACCCGCGCCTCGTGGTGGTGGAGGGGGGCGGCGAGCCGCTGCCGGAGGGCTGGCTGGGGAAGCCCTGGGCCTGTCAGCGTGCGGCGCAGCGGGCGACCGGCGACTGGCTGCTCTTCGTGGACGCCGACGTGCGCCTCGCCCCCGAGGCGGTGTCGCGGGCGGTGGCCTACGCGCAGCGGGCGGAGCTGGGGCTGATGTCGGGGCTGGGCACGGTGGTGAATTTCACCCTCGCCGAGCGGGTGCTCCAGCCGGCGGTCACCGGGCTGATCATCGCCGGCAACGACCTGCGCGAGGTGAACGACCCCTCCCGTCGCGACAAGGCCCTCGCCAACGGGCAGTTCATGCTGTTCTCCCGCGAGGGCTACCTGGCGCTGGGGGGGCACGAGGCGGTGCGCGCCAACGTGCTCGACGACGTGGGCATGGCTCTGGCCGCCAAGGCGGCGGGGGTGCCCTTCCACCTGGTGTTCATGCGGGAGCTGTTCTCGGTGCGGATGTACGAGAGCGGCGCCGAGGTCTGGGCGGGGTGGCGGAAGAACCTCTTCGCGGGGGTGGGGCGGAGCTGGCCTCGCCTGCTGGCGGTGGAGCTGGGCCTGTTGGCCTTCGTGGTGGGCCCCTACGCGGTGCTGCTCTCGGGGCTGGTGGAGCCCCTGTGGGGCGCCCTCGCCCTGCCGGCGGTGCTCCTGATCCAGGGCACCAGGTGGGTGCTGGACGGGGTGTTCCACCTCAACCGCTGGACCGGCCTGTGGAGTCACGCCGTGGGCTACGCCCTGGTGATGGTGCTGATGGTTGACTCGGCGGTCAGCAGCGTCACCGGCACCGCCAAGTGGAAGGGGCGGGCCCTCCCCAAGGGCTCCTGAGCGCCCTCTGGGCGGGCCGCGCCCGCTGCTACCCCCCTGGGGTGGCCCTCTCCCTAGAGGATCGAGAACAGCGCGTGCATTCCCACGTCCTCTAGGACCTGCTCCCACAGCAGCTCGCCCGCCTCCAGGTCATAGGCCGCGACCCGGGTCTTGTTGACGGACTTGGTCTTGGCGACGCCGGTGACGTACTTGACCCAGGCGACGTTCTGCTGGATCTTGGTGGGGCGCACCCTGGTGAAGCCCACCAGGGCCACCCGCCGGTCGAGCAGCTTGAGCCCTCGGCACCAGCCCAGCGACACGCCCTTCTGTCCTGAGATCAGGTTCAGGTCGTACACGTCCTTCACCCTGCCCGCGGCGTGGTCGCTCACCACCACCCTGCCGTCGACGGTGGTGAAGAACACCTCGTCGTCCCGCACCACCCCGTCGTGGGGGCTCTGCACGTCCACGGGGATGCGGCGGCTCAGGTCGGTGAGGCACACCGCGTCGCGCTGCGCGAAGCGGGTCGCCCACATCTCGCCCTGGAGCTCGAAGGCGAAGTTGGGGTGGGCGTGGTGGGGCTTGGTGGTGAGCACCTTGCGGTAGTCCACCTCCCGCGAGAAGCGCGCCCAGGTGTCCTGGCCCAGGACGTTGTGCTCGGAGACCACCTCGCCGGCCTCGGTCACCTCCACCACGGTGTCCAGGCCGGTGCTCACCACCACCAGGTTCCCATTGCCGCGCACCATGACGTGGTGCACGTCGTTGAACATCGGCAGCGAGACGTAGCCCACCCGCGCCATGTCGGACAGGCGGTACACCAGCACCTCGGTCTGAGTGCAGACGTACAGCTTGCCATCGTGGATCTGTCCAGACTTGAACAGGATCCCAGGGGTCTCGTCCCAGGCGCAGGCCTCTGGAGGAGAGACGTAGCGGGTGAGCAGCTCGACGGTCCCGGTGGCGGGCGACACCCGCGCGACGCGGCCCTCCCCATAGCGGTTCCACTCGTGCCCCTGCGGCGTGTGCCGCTCCTGGCCGCCGGTGACGATAAAATCGGGGATGTCCACGTGTGCTCCGGGCCTGAGGTGTCCCCTCCGCTAACCGGAAAGCCCGGCGCGGGGAGGGCCGAGGTCGCTCCCTCGCGAGGGAGGTGGCGGCGTCCGTACCTAGGCGAGGTTGTGGAACACCGCCTGCACGTCGTCGTCCTGCTCCAGGGCGTCCACCAGCTTGAGCACCGCCTCCGCCTGGTCCTCTGGCAGCTCGATCAGGTCCCCGGCGATGTACTCAGAGCCGGAGGACTGGGGCTCGATGCCCTTCTCTTCCAGCGCCGCCTGCAGGGTGCCGAAGTTGGGGAAGGCGCAGCGGAGGACGAGCTGGGTGTTGCCGTCGTCGTCGGTGCCCTCGCCCATCTCCTCCAGGCCGTGGTCGATCATCTCCAGCTCGAGCTCGTCGGCGTCGATGCCCTCGGGGTCGAGGCGGAAGAAGCCCATGCGCTCAAAGAGGTAGGAGACCGAGCCCGCGGTGCCCATGTTGCCGTTGCCCTTCTTGAAGGCGTGGCGGACGTTGGCGACGGTGCGGGTGGTGTTGTCGGTGGCGGTCTCGACGAGGATCGCGATGCCGTGCGGCCCGTAGCCCTCGTAGTTGACGATGTGGTAGTCGTCCTGCCCTTCGCCAGCGGCGCGCCGGATGGCTGCCTCCACCTTGTCCTTGGGCATGTTCACCGCCCGGGCGTTCTGCAGGACGCGGCGCAGCGCGGGGTTGTGGTCGGCGTTCGGCCCGCCAGCCCGCACCGCGATCACGATCTCCTTCCCCACTCGGGTGAAGGCCTTCGCCATCCGGTCCCAGCGCTTGAACATCGTGGCTTTTCGAGTCTCAAAGATGCGGCCCATCGGGGTCCTCCATGCGTTTGCAGCCGAATACCCCGCGCGCGCGGTAATGGCGAGCCCCGGCGAGGCGCGGTCTCGCTGCGTCCGCCGATCTGGGGGCTGTCGCCTCGCGGTGCCGTGCCCGCCGGTCGTGGGCCGCCCTCCCTGGGGGGACCGGCTGGGGACGGGGCCGCTGCGCGTGGCTGCGCTCGGCGAGGCGCAGCGAGCGTTGACGCGCGCGCATACATTCTGGAGGATTCGACGAGCAAGCTCATCGGATGATTCCAGTGGAAGGATGAAGCGCTTCCTGTGAGGCTGTCCGGCTGATGGACCAGCGCCCGCGCGCACCACCGGGGCGGGATCAGGACGCGGTAGGTCGCGGGGAGCCGCGCAGCCGCGAAAGCTTCCAGCGGCCGCCTGCCCCGCTCGCGCCCTACCCCAGGTGCTTCCTGTACACCCGATAGGTGCGCCACACCCGCATCCCCGCCCGCTCTGCCACCGCCCGCATCGGGGCGTTCCGCTCGTCGACGATCGAGGCGTCGACGCGCTCGTAGCCCGCCCGCTGCATCCCCTCCACGATCGCGAGCACCATCTTCGCGTGCAGTCCTCGCCCCCTCCACGCCTGCTTGACACCGATGAACTTGAAGCCCGCGGTGCGCTCGGCGCGCATCGCCGCCAGGGCGCGGGCCCAGCCAAAGGGGAGGAACCTGCCGCGGAGCGCGGCCTGGGCCCCGTTGATCTCGGGGATGCACATCGCGAAGGCCACGGGCTCCGCGCCGACGTGGGCGATCTGGAGCAGCTCGGTGCTCATAATGGGGAGGAAGGTGTAGCCCAGGGTCCGCCAGGTCGCCAAGGGCATAGGGGAGACGTCGGGGACGGTCTGGAAGGCGTCGTTGAGCACCTCGTGGGCGCCCCGGATGTCCTGATCGATCGAGGTCCACCTGGCGCGTCGGACGGTGACACCGGGCACATCACAGGCCTCGGCCAGCTCCTTCAGGTGCCGGGGTGGGGGCGCTGGTCCGTCGGGGCCCACCAGCGACGACTCGTAGGCGTAGTGGTCGTGGTGGCGCTTGAAGCCCGCCCGCTCCAGGAAGGCCTGGTAGTAGGGGCGGTGGGTGCCCTGGAGCATCGGGGGGCGCCGGTCGAAGCCGTCGACCGACAGGCCGATGTACTCCACTCTGGTCAGGTCCCTCGGGCCCTGTAGCTCGGTGGCGCCCCACGCGATGGCCTGGGCCTCCGCGGCCTCAACCAGCGCTCGCGCCACCTCCTCGTCCTCGATCACCTCGAAGAAGCCGAAGAAGACCACCCCCGGCTCGCGCGCCAGGTCGCCGAGGTCCCGCAGCACCGAGATGCTCCCCACCGGCGCTCCGTCCCGCTCGGCCAGGAACAGGACCAGCTCCGCGGTCTGGAAGAAGGGGTTGCTGGGGGCCAGCCGCCGCCGCTCCAGCAGCTCGATCTTGGGGACATGCACGGGGTCACCGCGGTAGATCCGGCGCTCCAACTCGAGGAGCGCTGACAGGTCGGCGGAGGGGGTCGCCCTTCGGACAATCAGCGTGCTCATCGCGATGCCTCCCTGCGGTACTTGAGGGCCACCTGCAGCTCTCTGTGCTTGGCTCTGGTGAGGGGGAAGAGCAGCGCGGCGACGATCGCCCCCACCAGCAGCACCG
Organism: Deltaproteobacteria bacterium; assembly: GCA_016938035.1. Taxonomy (GTDB): domain Bacteria; phylum Myxococcota_A; class UBA796; order UBA796; genus JAFGVK01. The sequence continues at coordinate 17,614 of JAFGVK010000036.1, forward strand.
CCCCCGCGGGCCCTGTGAGCAGCCGGATCGCCAGCAGGGGCAGCGCCGGCTGCGGCGAGGAGACCGCGTCTGCAGCGGGCTGGACGTAGCCCACCCACCCCAGCACCTGCAGGGCCACGAAGACTGAGACCGCCCCCGACAGCTTCCGGACAAGGTTCTTGGTGCCGTAGTAGACCGCCTCAGAGCGGGCGCCGGTCTTCCACTCCTCCCAGTCCACCACGTCGGGGATCATCGCGTCGGGCAGCACGTGCGCCGCGGCGATCCCCACCCCGGCGACCGCGGACAGGGACAGGGCATAGCCCACCTCGCCGGGGCCGATGGTGAACATCGCGAGCTGCATCAGCGCCCAGATCCCCGCCCCCAGGGCGTACGAGAGCCGCTTGCCCAGGGGGCGGGACAGCCAGACCCACAGGGGGATCGCGGCCAGCGACGAGACGATGATCACCCCGAGCATCGCCGAGGCCATCGCCAGGGGGAAGCCCAGCAGCCCGGTCTTGGCCCCCAGCTCGCCGCCAGCGAGCTGGTAGGTGACGAAGAAGGGCATCATCAGCCCCACCAGGTCGAAGGAGATCCAGTTGAGCATGTTCAGCGCGGTCAGGTAGCGGAAGGGCACGTTGGCCCACGCCGCCCGCAGGCTCTGGAGCAGCGGCGGGGTGATGAGAGGCTCGGAGTGGGCGTCCTCGTGGACGAAGATCCCGATCGCCAGGATGGGAAACACCGCGAGCACGCCGAACAGCGCAGCCACCGCGACGTAGCCCTGCTGAGCGGTGAAGCCCGCCCCCTGCATCGCCTCCACCAGCCCCGGCGCGACCACCGCCACCGCGAGCGAGGCGAGCTGGTTGAAGAACATCCGCCACGAGGTGATCGAGGTGCGCTCGTCGTAGTCGGGGGTGAGCTCGGGGGTCATGGCGTAGAAGGGGATCGACACCAGGCTCTGGATCAGGTCTGAGACCATGTAGGCGCCGGTCACGTAGAGGGCCAGCGCCCACTGGCTCTCCCAGGGGGGGGCCCACCACAGCACGGCGTACATCAGCCCGAACGGCACCGCGAACAGGATCAGGAAGGGCCTGCGGCGGCCCATGCTGGTCCTGGTGCGATCGGAGATCGACCCCACCAGCGGGTCGTTGAGCGCGTCCCACAGCACACCCGCCAGCACCGCGAAGGAGGCGAGGCGGGGCTCCAGCCCCACGACGTCGGTGAGGACGATCGCGAAGAAGATCTGCCGCAGGGTGTTGAAGCTGGAGATCGACCAGTCGCCGGTGCCGTAGAGGACCTTGGTGTGGAGGGGCAGGCTCATCGGGCGGTCCCGTGGCGCGCCCGCGCTCCCCGTCTGGCGGAGGCGCCGCAGCGAGGGGACCGAGCGCAAGCCCGGCGTTGCATGTTGACTCGCCTCCTCGGTATGGCGTCCTCCCGCGGCCCTGAGAAGCGTCCAGCCGCCTCCCTCCGGGCACACTCTGGCCCAGGCGCCCTCCACGCGTCAAGTGGCGATCTGCGCGTCGCCAGAGGGAGAGGGCGTGCGGTGGTCGCTAGGGCGCGATCTTGCAGGTCTGGAAGCCGGCGATGCAGTGGAGGGTGACCCGCTGCCCCGCCTCGACCTGCACCACCATCCCGTCGATCGCGCGCACCGGATAGCCGGGAAAGCGCGCAGCGACGGTGTAGCTGCCGGGCTGCACCGCGCCTGGCTCGAAATAGGTGCCCTGGCGGACCAGCCACACCGCCTCGGCCTGACCGGTCGCCGCAAACAGGCCAGCGGTCTGGTCTGGGGGCGTTGAGGCGGGGGGGGCTGCGACCGCCGTGGGGGGGGAGGACGCGCCCACCAGGACAGGCCGCGGGGGCTCCGGTGGGGCGGTCTCCCCCTCGCCGGGCGCCACCACCGGCGCTGTGGGCGCTGGCCTGTGGCCCTCGGCGGGACGCGCAGGGGCCCCTGCGGGGGGCTCGCTGGGTGTCCCTCCGAGCTGTGGCTCTAGCAGCCTGATCAGCGGGGCCTCCGCAGGGGGGGACGGTGAGGACTCCGCGGCGGGCTTCGGCGCGGGCTGCTGGGGGGCAGGTCGCTCGCGGGCGGGTTGCTCTGGCGGTCGCGCCTCGCGCACCACCGGCAAGGCGATGAGCAGCGCGCCCCCTAGGGCCAGCGCCGCGCCTAGGGCCAGCGCCGCCCCGCTCCACAGTCCACGGCGGTGCTGGGCGGGGAGGGCGTCCGCGGTGGAGGCGGTGAGCAGCTCGGGGAAGATCACCTCCGAGGTGGTGCCGTCCAGCTCGTCGTAGAGGGAGCGCTCGTAGACCTCCTGGTCCATCGCCATGGTCTCCAGCGAGCGCTGGTTCTCCTCTGGCGGGAACAGGTCCTCCACCATGGTCTCCACCGACCGGGTGGGCTCAGGCACCTGGGTCACGTCGCCGTTCCAGAGCTGGAGCAGCACCTCGCAGCTCGGGGCCCTGCGGTCAAGATCGACGGTGATCGCCGCCAGGATGGCCCGCCAGATCCGGTCTGGTAGCTCTGGGCGGACCGCGCGGGGGTCGGTGAACTCCCCGCTTCGCACCATCGAGAACAGGGTGACGAAGTCCTTGTGATCGAAGGGGAGCCGGTTGGTGGCGAGCTGGTAGAGCATCACCCCCAGGGCCCAGATGTCCGTGCGCTGGTCCACGTCGCGCGAGCCGCGGGTCTGCTCGGGGGACATATAGGCCGGGCTGCCCAAGATCGCGCCGGTGCGCGTCTGGGTGATGCTGTCGTCCTCGTCGAGCACCTTGACCAGGCCGAAGTCCGCGATCTTCGGGACGAGCTCGTCGTCGAACTGCTGGAGGAGGATGTTGGCTGGCTTGAGGTCACGGTGGATGTGACCCGCCCTGTGCGCCGCTCGGACCCCGCGGATAATCGCGCGCGCCAGGCTGTCGAGGGTCTGGATGTCGAGCGGGTGGTGGGCGCGCAGGTACTCCTGCAGGTTTGGCCCCTCGACGTACTCCATCACCAGCCCAGGCTGCCCCTCGAATTCCACCACGTCGGTGACTGAGACGATGTTGGGGTGGTGGAGGCGGGCCTGGGTCTGCCCCTCTTGCAGCATCCGGCGCCTGGTGCCTCGCGAGCTGTTGTCGAGGAGCTTGAGGGCGTAGATCGCGTTGAGCTGGACGTGGCGCACCTTGTAGACCGTCGCCATGGCGCCAGCGCCGAGCTGCTCTAGCACCTCGTACTTGTCGACAATCTGGTGCTTCTCCAGCCCCATCAGCCTGGCCTCGTGCGGAGGGCTGGATGCGCCTCCCACGGGGGGACTATCGGAGCCGGGGTTGCCTGTCATTCACGGCGCGGTGCGGACCAGGCGGAAGCCGATCCAGTTGAGGGGGTTGGTGCTCGCGTAGTCCGCCGCGTCGCCGTGATCGGCCCAGAAGCTGTCGTCGGGCGGAAGCGCGCTGCGGACGGTGACGTGGCAGGTGTCTGGGGAGGCGTGCCCAGAGCCCCCCCTGAGGCCCCGGTCTGTGGCGTCGGGAGGGTCGATCGGGTCGACGAGGAGGGGATCGGTGACTGGGTCCGCGCCGTAGAACTGATCCAGGTCCCAGACCCACTCCCAGACGTTGCCGGTCATGTCGTACAGGCCCGCGGCGTTGGGGGCCTTGACCCCCGCGGGGTGGACCACGTCCCCCGAATTCTCGAAGGTCCACCCCACCAGGGCGGGGTTGGTGGAGCCGGCGTAGCGGTCGAGGCTGTCACCCCGCGCCGCGTGCTCCCACTCCGCCTCGGTGGGGAGCCGCCAGCCCTCGCAGGTGTACGGGTCGTCCCCCTCCAGGCAGCGCGCCAGCCCGAGCTGGTCGTTGAGGGCGTTGGCCACGTCCAGCGCCTCGCGCCAGCCCACCCTGGTGGCGGGGCAGCTTCCGCCGCACTCGGGGGAGACCCAGGCGCGGTCGGGGTACACGTCCTGCCACTGCTTGCGGGTGAATTCCGTGGCCATCATGAGGTACGGCCTGGTGAGCGTCACCTCGTGCAGCGGGGCCTCGTTGGCGAAACTCCAGCGCTCCGCCGCGCCCATGGTGAAGGTGTCCGGCTCGATGCGGGCGATGTTGCAGGTGATGGCGGCGAGGTTGGCGCTCACGGTGGTGGGCTGGATGGCCCGCTCCCGGTCGTCGGGGTCTCCCTGAGCGATGGAGAACGAGTCGCCGTCCAGGTCCGCGAATTCGTCGGCGCCGCGCAGGCAGTCGTTCATCTGCCCGTCGCACAGCTCCTCGGCGCCTGGGTACACCGACGGCTGGGTGTCGTCGCAGTCGCCCGGCAGCACCGGGTCCTCGCGCGAGGGGTCCGGGGCGCAGGGGGCCACCTCGCAGTAGCCGTCGCCGTCGTCGTCGCCCAAGATGGTGCCGTTGTCCTGCCGCCCGTCGCAGTCGTCGTCGCGCTGGTTCGGCAGCTCGGTCGCCCCAGGGTGCACCTCCGCGTCCTGGTCGTCACAGTCCACCGAGGCGGCGAAGCCGTCGTGGTCCTGATCGAGGAGCAGCAGCGCCTCCTCCCAGGCTGCCTCCTTCTCGGCGATCTCCTCGTCGGTGATGAGCAGGCAGGCGGCCAGGTGCAGGAGCAGCATCACCACTCCCCCTGGACGCGCGCCGCGACGCCCAGGCCCAGGGCCGCCGCCCCCAGGCCTGCGCCGCCCACTCCCAGGGCGTGGTTCAGCCCTACCAGGCCCTTGACGTCGGGCCAGTCGGTGGACTCGGCGTTGAAGACCGCCCGGGTCACGGCGGCCCCCGCGAGCGAGGTGAGCGAGAGCGCCGCGGCCCCCACCGCGGCCCTGGTGAGGGGGCGCGGACCCGTGGCCTGGCCGGGGAGCGGCGCCGCGCTGGGGTAGGCGGGGAAGGGCTGACCGGGCATGCGCAGGGCGGTGAGCAGCACCTGATCGCCTTCCCGCTGCTGGAGCAGGAAGGGGAGCAGGGCGGGGGCGTCCTCTGCGTAGATCCCGTCCACCCACAGGGCGCCGGTGAGCGGCGGCGGGAGGGGCGTGCGGAGGGGGGGGCTCGCGGGCCTGGCCCGGTCCCAGGCCGACAGGATCGGCCCCCCCTGGATGGGCCCCAGCGGCATCCCTGGTGCCAGGGCCTGCGCCGCGGCGAACCAGCTGGTGGCGTCCTGCTCGCGGCCGTTCACGAAGGCATACACCCCCTCTACCCGGTGGATGTCCGCCGCTACGGTGGGGCTGATCGGCTGCGCCTGGCAGGGCACCGCCTGCTGGAGCAGCACCACCGCCCGCTCCAGCCCCCCGATGTCCAGGGCCGAGATGGCTAAATCCGAGGCCTCCACGGCCTGCTCCAGGGCGCTCGCGACGCGCAGGGCGTCGGGGCAGGAGGCGGCCTGGGCGCCGAGCGCCAGCGCGAGGGACAGGATCACGTCAGGCTCCCGGGGGCTAGTCGGACCAGGTGTAGCAGTCGAAGTTATCGCTGAGGTCCTCGTCGACCGAGCCGCTGATCGCGACGAAGCCACAGGAGGTCCAGGTCTCGGAGTAGGGCGCCCCCATGTAGTCGAAGACCCACCCGTAGGTCTCTCCGGGCGCGAGGCTCACGATGCTCTCGCTCATCTCAGCGTCCTCGGCCCGCAGGTCGCTCACCAGGGTCACCCCCGGCTGGTCGCGCTCGAAGTAGAGGGTGAGGTCGCTGGCGGTCGCGGGGCCGTTGTTGGTCAGGGTGATGTAGACCCCGGACTCGGTCCCCCACGACATCGCGGAGTCGAAGAAGACCGTCAGGTTGGTGACAGGGTCCGGCTCCAGGGTCACGCTCACCGGACCGCCCTGGTTGTTGCTGCGGTCGGCGTCGGCCAGCTCCTGGTCCAGGTCCAGCGCCACCCTGCCGCTCAGGGTTACCGGGCGCTCCCCGGCCCAGGCCAGGTCGAGGGCCACCGTCACCTGCTGGCCGGGGCCCATCCCCGGCACGGTGAGGTGGGCGTCTCCCACGCCGGCGGTGGGGGCGTCGGTCAGGTCCTGGAACAGGTCCAGGTCGAAGGGCGCGGCGGGGCCGCCCAGGTTCTCCACCACCACCTCGTAGTGGACCACGCCGCCGCGCTCGGGGGTGGCGGTGAACGAGGCCACCGACAGGTCCGGTGGCGGCAGCTCCCCCACCGAGCCCTTGACCGAGAAGGTGGCGCTGGCGCTCCCGTCCGCGCCGCAGTCCGCGCTGATCTGCACCTCGCCCACCGCGAGGGCGTGGACCACTCCCGGCGCGCCGACCTGTGCGAGCTCGGGATCGGAGCTGCTCCAGCTGCACGAGGTGGCCAGGTCGCCGCTGGTGCCGTCCGAGAGCGCGGCGAGCGCCGCGAAGATCACGTCACCGTCGATCACCGCGGAGGTGGTGGAGGGCGTGAGGCTCAGGCCGGTGACCGTGGTGCCCGCGCCCAGCACCCGCGCCTGGCTCAGGGTGGTCTCGCCCTGGTAGCTGGCGGCTAGCGCTACCACGCCGTCCTCGACGCCTGTGAGCACCCCGGCGCCGCTCAGCACCCCCGCGCTCCCGGCCAGGAGCTGCCAGCTCAGGCCGGTGCTCAGCGAGGTGGTGGTGGCGTCGGACCAGACGGCGCGGGCGCGGAGCTGCGTGGTCTCCCCCTGCCGGACCAGGGCCGCGAAGGGGTGGACCACCACGCCCTGCAGGGTGGGTGGGGGGGGCTCTGTGCCGGTGTCGTCCGTGTCGCTGGTGTCGACAGGAACGCTGGTGTCCACGGGATCGCTGGTGTCTTGGGGCTCGGGCTTTTCGCCACAGGCGATCAGCAGGAGGGGGGTCAGGGACAGGAGCAGGCTTCGCATGGGCACCTCGGTCAGAGGGGGATCATAGCGCGTTTTCCCGCGCGCACCTAGCGCTGGAGGTGGCCTGGGCGGGGATCGGGTGACCCGGCAGCGCGCGCGGGCGCGCCCGCGGGCTGGGTGGGGCGCGCCAGCACGCGGAGAAGGGGGCCTGAGCAGGGTCCTCTGCGGGCGGTGCCGGGGCCCACGTCTCCGGGGCCGGAGCTCTGAAGTGGGTGGGGCGAGGCGTCAAGGATGTTTGACTTGTCAAGAGGAGTGCTGGAGCGATGCCCGAGGGTTTGGGAGAGAGCGCGGCTCGCCGGGTGAATTCTGTCGTGCTGCGGTGCGCTTGTGCACAGGGTTATCCCTAGGCGAGGTGTCGTTGAAAACCAACCTTCAATCTGAAGGATATGTTCTTTGTGAAAAGTTGTGGGGTCGGCTGTCCCCAGCGAAGAGGAGGCGTGGAGGGGATCCTCTCCGCGCCAGCTCGGTGGGCGCGGAGAGGCTCACTCGCTAGACGCCGGAGGCCTTGACCTCGTCCGAGGCGACGGCTCCGTCCACCATCCCCACCAGCCGCCGGGCGTACTTCATCACCCGCGGGTCGTGGGTGGAGAAGACGAAGGTCACCCCCCGCTCCTCGTTGAGCTGCTGCATGATGGTGAGCAGCCGCTCAGCGGTCTCGGAGTCGACGTTCGCGGTGGGCTCGTCCGCGAGGATCACTGCGGGGTTGGACGCGATGGCGCGGGCGATGGCCACCCGCTGCTGCTGCCCGCCGGACATCTCGTTGGGCCGCCGGTGCTCCATCCCCTCCAGCCCCACATCCTTGAGGATCTGCATCACCCGCTCCCGGCGCTCCCTGGCCGGCACCCCCTGGAGGGCCACCACCGCCTCGGCGTTCTCGTAGGCGGTGAAGACAGGAATCAGGTTGTACGCCTGAAAGACGAAGCCGATGCGGTCGCGCCGCAGGCGGGACAGCTCCCTGCGCGACAGGTCGCCGAGGGGCCGGCCCTCCAGGCGCACCACCCCGGAGGTCGGCGTGTCCAGGGCGCCCACCAGGTTGAGGGCGGTGGTCTTCCCGGAGCCCGATGGCCCCCAGATCGCCACGAACTCACCCTGGTTCACCTGGAGGTTCAGCCCTCGCAGGGCGTGGGTCTCCATCGCCCCCTTCCGGTACACCTTGGTCACGTTCACAAATTCGACGGTGGGACTGGTCATGGTGTGATGCCTTGGTCTAGACGAGGTTGATGGATTCCACGGGGCTCACCCTGCCGGCCTTCCACGCGGGATAGATGCCCGCCAGGACGGTGGCCAAGACCACGGCGAGCGCGATGATCAGGGCGTTCTCGGGGTAGATGCCGATGCGGAGGATGGTGTCGAAGCCCACCCCGCCCACCTCCACAGTGCCCGACTCGGAGTAGGCCGCCGACATGTCGATGCCGTGGGTGTAGAGGTAGTAGTAGGGCCAGGCGGTGATCAGGGCCGCGCCCACCAGACCCAGCAGGGCGAGCAGCCCGCTCTCGGCCATGACCAGGGCGAAGAGCTGCCGCGGCGAGTAGCCTATCGCCATCATGATCCCGAACTCCCTGGTGCGCTCCATCACCGACATGAACAGGGTGTTGAAGATGCCCGCGGCCACCAGCACCCCGATGATCAGCTCCATCGCCCGGCCTCCGCCGACCTTCATCGCGATGAAGGCGCGGATCTCTGGCTGGATCTGGTCCCAGGTGAGCACCGCCACCCCCTCCCCGAGCTGCTGGCGCAGGGTGCGGGCGGTCCTGAGCGCGTCGCGCCCGTCGCCGATGAACACCGCGACCTGCGTGCTCTCGGTGGGCTCGTAGCCCACCACCCTGCGGACGGTTCCGAGGGGGAGCAGGCACAGGGCCCCGTCCAGGCTAGGGGCGCCGGTGGTGACGATCCCCGAGAGGCGCTCCATGTCGGTGACGATGTTGCCGGTGCGGTCGGTCATGGTGAAGACCACCTTGTCGCCCAGCTCCGCGCCCAGGTTGCGGGCGAGGATCGACCCGAGCACGATCCCCTTCTCGTCCGGGGTCTGAAACAGGCTGCCGGCGGTGAGATCATCGGCAAACTCGAAGGTGTCGGCGTCCTCCTGGGTGGGATCGTAGGCGATGAAGAGGGCGCCGAAGCTGTCGCTGGCGGTCGCGACCATCGCCTGGCCGCTCACCCGGTCCACCGCGCGCACCACGCCCTCATCCCCCTCGGCGGCGCTCCGCTTGGCGTCGGTCTGCTTTACGGTGCGGGTGAGGGTGGGGGTGTCGAGGTACTCCTGGTGCTGGATGGTGACGTGTCCCGCCCCAAGGCGCGCGGCGCTGTCGATGAAATCGGCGAAGGAGCGGTCCTGCATCGCGGTCATGATCACCGCGAGGAAGCCCCCGAAGGCGATCGAGACCAGGGTCAGCAGGGTGCGGCGGCGCTGGCGCCAGAGGTTCCGCCAGGCGAGGCTGATGAGCTTGAGCGCGTTCATGGCGTCCCCCTACTGGTGGTGCATGGCTTCGACGGGCCGGATCCAGGCCGCCTTGAGGCCGGGATAGAGCACCGCGAAGAACACGATGACAAAGAGCATGATGATCGGGAGCTGCACGGTCTCGAGGGTGTAGTAGCCTCGCCAGATGGCGGGCATGGTCATCCCCACCATCGACATGCCGGCCAGGCTCCCCACGTTCAGGCCGTGGGCCTGCAGGTACCACATCGGGCCTGCGGAGAGGATCAGCCCCGCCACCAGGGCGACGGTGGCCTGGAAGAGCCCCTCCAGCATCATCATCGACAGCACCTGCAGCGGGGTGTAGCCGATCGCCTTGAGCACCCCGAACTCGCGGATGCGCTCGAAGACCGCCATCAGCATCGCGTTGAGGATCAGGATAGCGACGGCGAAGTAGACGATCAGGTACACCACCACCATCGCCGCCTGGACCCCCTCGAGCATCTGGGCCAGCATGGGGTTGAGCTCCGCCCAGGTCATCACCTGCTGGTCGGGGACCAAGGCCCGCACCTGGTCCGCGGCGGCGTTCAGCTCCAGCGCCTCGGGGCGCTGGAGGATGATCTTGTGGGCGCCCGCTGGGAGCACCATCAGCTCGCGGAAGGTGGCCTCCGGCATCAGGATCGCGGAGCGGTCCATCCCCGACGCTACCGACATCAGGATCCCCCGCACGGTGAACAGCTCATTGGCGGTGGCCCCGTCGGAGGACTGGGACAGCACCACCACCTCGGATCCTAGCTTGAGCGAGAGGGTCCGCGCGAGGCCGCGCCCTACCACCACCCCGCGGGGATCGGCGTCATCGAGCCACTGCCCCTCCGCGAGGGCGGTGTTGAGCCTCAAGACGGTGGGGTCCCTCACCGGGTCCAGACCGAACAGTCCCACCCCCGCTGACTGCTCGCCCGACGCCGCGAGTCCCCCCGCCATCAGGCGGGGGGTGGCCGCGAAGCCCGCGTCCTCCAGGCGCTTCACCAGCGCGTCGGCCGCAGGCACCGTGGCGTAGAGCGAGGGGCGATCGAGGTAGTCCGGGGCCATGATCTGAATATCCCCCGAGTCCATCTCGGTGATGTCGTCCTCCATGTCGAGGAACATCCCTGTGATCAGCCCGGAATAGAGCAGCTCCACCACCAGGGCGAGGGTCATCGCCACGATGGTCACCGAGGAGCGGCGGTAATTCCTCCACACGTTGCGCCAGGCCATCTTGATGATGTTCACGGTACAGTCTCCTGGTTGCGGATCCGCTTAGAAGTAGGTGCGGAGCTGAAGGTAGAGCGCAGAGGGGTAGAGACCGAATTCCGAGCGCACCGAGGTGGCGAGCGCCTCGTCGGAGGGCGGGATCAGGCTGGGGGCTCCGGTGGAGGGATCCAGCGCCAACGACAGGGGCACCTCCTCGGGGCGCTGGCCCAGGCCCAGGTAGGCCCCGGCGCCCACGGTGGCGTTGTCCGCGACCGACCACGAGAGGCCGGCGACGCCCAGCCCAGAGGGGTCCTCCACGTTGGCCACCAGCGCCGCGTTGGCTGCCACCAGCGGGGTGATCTCCTGCGCCACAGAGAGCGCCGCGTAGCTGCGGCCGAGCTGCCACAGCTCCCCCCTGGCCAGCCGCTCGCTGTGGGCGTTGTCGAGGTAGTGGGAGGGCCCAGCTCCGCCAAGGGTCTGCACATAGCCCTCGGCCATCAGGGTCGTGGTGCCGGTCGGGCGCCAGTCGGCCCCGGCGACCGCCCGGACGAACGGGTCCTCGTCGGTGGGGAGGGTGAGGGTGAGCTCACCGTGGAGGCCCACCGGCCCCACTGAGGACATGGTGCCCAGCCCCAGCACCGGCTCTCCGTGCACCGCCCCCGCGAAGCCGATCACGTCCGTCACCCCCACCGTGCCCTGTGCGGTCGCGGCCAGCACGAGGTCGTCGAGGGGCGCGCCCCCCTCGCTCCGCTCCGGCCCCACCAGGGGCGCGTCGCCCGCGTAGGCCACCGCTACGGTGATCTTGGAGCTGACGCCCGCGTAGGCGTCCACCCGCAGCGAGTCCACGCCCGGCTTGTACTCCGTGTCGATGGTGGCGGGGTGGAAGGGGTTGACCAGGTCCATGGGGGTGAAGAACATCCCGGTGCCGAACGAGATCGGCTGTCTGCCCACGCTCAGGTCGACGCGGTGGAGCGCCGCGCTCAGGGTGAGGCGGTCCATCCGCCCCAGCGCCGTCATCCCCCCGCCGGTGTCGGGCCTCCAGCTCAGGGGCAGCGCCTCGGGGGCCGACAGCCCCGCCCCGGTGCTCATCCCGGGCAGGCCGCTGTCGGGGACCGCGGTGCCGCTGGTGAGGGCCCCGTGGGCCTCCAGTCGCAGGGCGCGCCAGCGCGCGTCGAGCTTGAGGCGGGCGCTGGCGCTCCCCATCGCCATCGGATCGGACGACAACCCCAAGGCCTGCAGGGCCTCGTCCTCGGTGAGCCCCATCGCGTCGATCAGGGGCGCGGCGTCGTCTGACAGGGTGAGCCACTGGGAGGGGAAGCTCGTCACGTAGAAGCTCTTGAGGTCCCCGTGGAGGGTGGCGCTCACCGGCGCCGCGACCGCCTGGGTGGTGGCGAGCAGCGCGATCGCGACCAGGGCGCGCATCGTCCGCTACCTCAGGCCCTGGAGGGTGAAGGTGCTCGCCGGGATCTCGGTGTGGAAGTCCAGCGAGATGTAGGTCACCTTGGTGAACTCCTCCGGGCTGTCCGCTGGCACTAGGGTCATCACCGCGGGGGCCATGCGGCCGTCGAAGTCCCGGTAGTCCGAGAAGGACATGGTGCGCACCGGCGCCATCTCCTCGTCGAGGTACACGATCTCCACCGGCATGCGGTCGGGGCGCACCTTGGCGATGATCTGGCCCCACACCACCGGGGTCTCGGGCTTGGGGGTGAGGGAAATCACGTACACCCCCTCGGGGGTGTCGGCGGGGCGCCCGGTCAACGCTGCGACGAAGTCCTCGGAGAGGCGATTTTCCTTCACCAGATCGTCGTTGGAGAAGTGGGAGCCCATCCAGTTGCCGCCCATCATCCCGGCGGGGACCTTGATGGTGCGGTCCACCTTGGGGAGGTAGTTCCACATGTTGTCGTCCACCTTGAGGGTGGCGATGCCCGCGTCCTTGGCCGGCTCTAGGATGCGGATCAGGGTGCGCTCCGTCCCCTGGGACCACGACTGCATCCTCATGGTGCGCTCGTAGCGGTTGGTCTTGACGTGCATCTCGATGACCGCCACGCTCGACTCCCCGCGGGTCACGTCGTCCGTGGACTGGAGCAGCTCCTCGATGCTCGGCTCCGCGGTTGGCGGGGTCTGGGCCCCGGCGGGGGCGCTCGCGAGAGGGGCGGCGAGGAGCAGGGCGAGCAGCGCGGCGCGGGGACGGAACATCGGGCACTCCGTGGTCTGTACGCTCTGCCTAGCATACCGACCGACGGTCGGTCAAGGGCGCCAGGCGCGCAGCGCGAGATTCTCTCCGCCAAGTGGAACGCCCGCGATGCGGTGATGAAGGCGGCATTTCCCTCCTGGCCACTGTGTGCTATTCTATGTGACTGACGGTCGGTCTGTCGCTGGGCCCACTGGGAGACGCATGGCTAGGGTTGTGAAGGGAGCAGAGGCGCGCCGCGCTGAGATCCTGCAGGTCGCGCAGGGCCTGTTCATGGAGCGGGGCTACGCCGGCACCTCCATCCAGGAGATCATTGAGGCGGTGGGGATTGCAAAGGGAACATTCTACCATCACTTTCGGTCCAAGTCTGAGCTGCTCGACGCGCTGTCCAAGGAGCTCACGGCGCACGGGATGCTGCTGGCGCTCCCGATCGTCGAGGATCCCTCCCTTCCCGCCGTGGAGAAGCTCAACCAGCTCTTCTTCCAGATCGGGGCGTGGAAGACCACGCAGCGGGAGCTGCTGGTGCAGATGCTCACCGCCATCCGCCAGCCAGAGAACGTGCTGCTGCGCCAGCGGATGGAGTCGGAGAGCGTGAGCCTCTTCGTGCCGCTGGTGGCCCAGATCATCGAGCAGGGGGTGAAGGAGGGGGTCTTCTCGGTGTTCAGCGTTGAGCAGGCGGCGCACATCCTGTTCGCGATCAGCCTGGCCACCAGCAACGCCCTGGGAGACCTGGTGCTGGCCGAGGAGCAGGGGGGCGCGCTGGAGCGGGCGGAGTGCATGGTGCGCGCCAACCACCAGGCAGTGGCCCGCATCCTGGGTGCCGAGGAGGGGACCGTCCGCCTGATGGACGAGGCGGTGGTGAGACCCTGGTTCTCTAGCGAGCCCTGCGGCTAGCGGGGCGAAGGCCTCGGAGGCAGGCTCGGGCGCGGTGGACGCGGAGCGGTGGAGCCTGGGGTCCTTGGGGGAGCCCTGTCGATGATCTGCACGTCAGCGCGCAGCTCGTGGTGGGCCGTGGCGGAAAACCTCGCCGTCCTGCGGCGGCACAGCGGGCGGCTACGCATGGCGCGGGATCCCCGCTCCTCCAAGGGAGGCGTACGCGGTGTTCGCTGGCCGCCCGTCCTCCACCCTGTCCGCCGGAGGGGCGGTGCGAGGCGTCGACGACATGGGGCGCTTCATGCGGCTGACCCTGTCCGCCGGAGGGGCGGAGCGAGGGCCTAGCTGGTTCAGCCTGCTGTGACACGTGCCGCAGCGAGATGGCGTCCACCTGTCCGGTCGGCGGAGCGAGGGCCTGGTTGGTTCAGCCTGCTGTGACGGGGCGCGCGTCGGCCCTCAGCCAGCGCCCCTGGAGCAGCCCGTCTGCGCGGGTGCGGAGCCCCGCCAGGCGCCAGGTGGAGGGGGGCAGGCCCTCAGCGAACAGGGGCACGCCCGCCCCGAGCACCTCCGGGACCAAGGTGAGCACCAGCTCGTCGAGCACCCCCTCGCGCAGGGCGTCGCGGACGGTCTCGCCCCCGTCCACGTAGACGGTCTGTGCGCCCTCCTCGGCGAGCGCGCTCAGGATCGCCGCGATCGATCCTGAGACCGGCCGCTCCCCGTGGGGGGAGGGGAGGGGGCGGCTGGTGCGCACCCGCAGCGGCAGCGCGCCGTAGGGCCACGGCTCGAACCGGTGGATCGCGTCCCAGGTGCGGCGGCCCATCACCAGGGCGTCCGCCCGCTGGAGCACCGCAGAGAAGCCCATGTCATCGAGTGGATCGACGTAACGCTCCAGGAAGGACAGGTCCTCGTCCGGGCCGGTGAGGCGCCCGTCGAGGGAGATCGCGGCGAAAGCTAGGGCGTGGATCACTGGAGCTCCTGGGGGGCAGGGCGTCCCCGAGGTTAGAGAGAGGGATCACGCCCGCGGGCCTGTCCGCGGCAGACGCTGTGCCCCTTGTCGCCGGGATCGTAGATCATTTGTTCCGCTCGGTTGGCCGCAATCCCTGTGAGTCGTGCTACCGTCGGGAGACCTTTGGGGGGTGAGCCGATGCAGACAGGGCTCAAGTCATCGACCTACCGCGCGCAGATCAGCCGCACCTTTGACGTGGAGGCCTGCCTGGGCCGGGGTGGATTTGGCGAGGTCTACCTGGCCAGGATGACCAGCCCCGGGGGCCTCTCGACCAGGGTGGCGCTCAAGGTGCTTCACGCCGGGCTAGACCACGGCCTGCAGGCGGTGCAGCGCCTCCGCGACGAGGGCAGGGTGCTGGCCTCGCTGGAGCACCCCGTCATACTCCAGGTGCGCGATGTCTGCGTTCTGGACGGGAAGATCGCGCTGGTCACCGAGTACGTGGAGGGGGAGGACCTCTCCACTGTGTTCCGGGCGGAGGGCGCTATCGGTCCCAGGGCGCTGGTACAGGTGGTGGCGCAGGTGGCCGCGGCGCTGGGGGAGGCGGCGGCTGCCCGCGGCCCCGGCGGAGAGCCGCTCCGGCTGGTCCACCGAGACATCAAGCCCTCCAACATCCGCCTGGGGCAGCACGGGCAGGTGAAGCTGCTGGACTTTGGCATCGCCCGCTCCGACGAGATGGAGCGTGAGGCGCGCACCGCCACCCACATGGTGATCGGGACCATGGGGTACATGGCCCCTGAGCGCTTCCTGGACGGGAGGCCCCACCCTGCGAGCGACGTGTTCGCGCTAGGGGTGTGCTTGTGGGAGGGGCTGGCTGGCAGATCGCCGCTCAAGGCCATGGGTGCGCAGGCCTTCACCGGGCTCGCCTACTCTCCAGAGCGCTACGGCGCCTGGCTCCAGCCCGCCCTCGCGGCGCTCGGCAGGACCTGGGACCGAGAGCTGGTCGCCGTGATCGGCGAGTGTCTGCGCTATGAGCCTGAGGACAGGCCCTCAGCGGATGAGCTCGCCCGCAGGCTGGAGCTGCTGGGCGACGAGCTAGCGGGGCCGACCCTCGCGGCCTGGGCGCGAGCGCGGAGCTGGTCCGGCCCCCCCACAGAGGACGGTCCCTGGGTCGGGCTCTCGTTCACCGAGGGCACGCTGAGCCTCGGTGCCTCCGCGCCCGCGACACGGGGCCGCGGGCTGCTGCGCTGGGGACTGGCCCTCCTCACGGTGGGGGGGCTGGGCGGGGTGATCGGGGTCCTCGCGGTGGGAGTCCTAGGGACCGCCGCGGTGGGGGGAGCCCTCTACGCGGGGGATCTGGCGCCCGCGCGGGCGCCCGCGATCGTTCCCGCGCCGGTGCCCGCGCCTCGTGGGCAGGCTGCCCCCCCTGTGGAGCTCCCGGTGTCGGGCGTGGCCTCTGCGGAGCCCGCTGGCTCGGCCTCTGCCCTCCTGCCTGCTGCCTCCCCCGGAGCCGAGCGGGCGGGCGATCGCGAGGGCAGCGGTGCCCCGACGGGCGAGGCCTTGTCCGGTTCGGCGCCCGACGTCCACCAGGAACAGGACCCTCACCAGGCGCGGGTCCCGTCGCAGGACCGGGGTAGCGCACAGTCCGGGCGGATGAGCCGCTTTTCGGTCGCCGGCCCTGTCCCCGCCCGCCTCCAGCGGGGGGAGGGCCGATGGGAACAGGGGCTGGTCCCGCCCGGCGTGTACCAGATCCTCGCTGACTTCGGGAGCGGCGAGCAGCTCGCGGGTGAGATCCGCTGCGAGCCTGCCAGTCCCTGCGCGGTGCGCTGCAACCCGCTGCTGATGGGGTGCGGGGCCCCCTAGCGGCGCGCAGGGCGCTCGACGCGCCTCCCGCCGCTTCCAGACATGCGGCACCGCCTGACAGGAGATCCGGCCCATGCGCCCGTCCCCTGCTCACGATAGCCGTCGAATCGTACGGCGAGTCCTGTACGATGAACAAAGCCACAATCATGAGCCACTCGTACGAACCCCCTCTGCGAGTGGCAAGGCCGCCGACGCCACGGAAGAACGCCGATGTTCGTCGCAACGCGCTACGGACGAACCAGCGTTTTGGGAGAGGCAACGCAGCGGTGGGGCTTTCTACGAGGGGCTCAATCATCGTGAGCGATCGGCTCGGGGCCAGCAGCCCCTTGCAGCCAGCGCCACGCCCGTAGACCGTCGCGGCGTGGTGCTAGTACGAACGAACCGTCGTTATCGACGCATGCCTCGCTCTTCCCACCGGGCGCTGGGGCATGCCGAGCCTCGGGCAAGCGGGTGGTTCCACGACATGATTTGCTCGGACCGGATCTCCTGCCTGATGAGCGCGTGGCCGTCCCCTGCTGACAGGCTGTGGAGGGCTGGACGCTGGCCCTTGAGGCAGCTGGCCAGATCCGTCGTTCGAGGGGCCTCCTCGAAGGGGACCACCCGCCCACGGATCGAGCGGCCTAGCGGTAGGTGGACGGCGAGCGCGCCGATCGAGCGGACACCAGCCCATGCACAACCGACTCCCACCGACGAGGCGCCGCGGGCTCGGGCCAGCGCGACCCGTCTTGAAGCGTATGGCCATAGGACGGCGCCTCAGCGTGGCGCTGGCGCAGGCGAGCCCCGGCGTGCCGTGGTGTGAGCGCGCTGCCCCTCGCGGTGGAGGTGAACCGGTGCGCCGCCGGGGAAAGGCAGAGGGCTCGGGCGGTCCCGGAGCGATCCTGTCCCCTCTGCGTCGCCACAGGCGAGGGCTCGCCGGGGCGGCGTCACGCAGGCCCGCCGCGCCACGGAGGCCCCTAGCCCTTCCACCGGCGCCGGGCCGAAGAGCTGGTGCTGCCCGCCTTCCTTGCGGGGAGGGCGCCTCCAACGGCCCCTCCCCGCGCGACCCGAGGCCACGGGTCTTGGCCGGAGCGCCTCCCTAGGGGAGGTCGGCCTCGTAGATCTCCCCGGCCTCGATCGGGAGCGCGAGGGGCGCCTCGTCCGGCTCGGCGAGCGGCTCTTCCTCTACCGCGCCGTCGCCCCACCCGGAGCCTGGCTCCCAGCCGCCCTCGGGCTGCCAGCCCTGCACGTCCGCCGCGAGGTACTCCTCGGTGCGCACCCAGTAGCCAGCGACCCAGGTGTTGCCGTCGAACCAGCCGGGGATCCAGGTGTAGCCCGGCTCGTCCTGGAGCGGGGCCCAGTAGCCCGCGTGGAAGATGCCGTCCTCGTCGTACCAGGACGAGGCCCAGGTGTAGCCCCTGCGGAACTCTGGCCGCCAGAAGCCCTGGACCCAGGTCTCGCCGTCCCAGAAACCGGGCTCCCAGGTGTAGCCCGCGGGCCCCGCGAAGGTGGGCATCCAGTAGCCGCGGACAAAGGTGCCGTCAGAGGCGTAGTAGCCCTCCACCCAGCGCCAGTCGCCCTGCTCGCGTCGCTCCGGGCGGTAGAAGCCCTCCACGTAGACGTCGCGCTGCCAGTAGCCGGGGACGTACACATAGCGCACTCCGCGCACCACGGGGGCGCGCCGCTGGGGCTGCCAGTAGCCGGGGTGCCAGTAGCCGTAGTCCCAGTAGCCGGGGACCCACTGCCACCCGTAGCGGGATGGTGGGGCCCACCAGTCGACCCAGGCGTAGACCGAGAAGTCAAACCACACCACGCTGGAGGTGGCGTAGCTGTAGCGGTAGTAGGGGTGGACGTACCAGCGGGTGTAGTAGGGGCGGTAGTAGTAGTAGCTCGGCGGCCGGTAGTGGGCGGATGAGTAGTAGTGGACGTGGCGGGGGTCCGGGTGGCCGTAGCGCCGGTCGTGGGACTGGTAGGGGCGCCGGTGCCCCGCGTCGTAGCGGTTGTGATCGCTGGAGCGCTCGTCGTAGGCGCGGCGGTGGGACTCTGGCCTCCCGCCGTGCTGCTCCGGGCGCTGGTGTGAGGCAGAGCGCGCGCCGCCCTGGTCAGGGCGGGAGTGCCCGTCGTAGCTCCTGTCGCCCTGTGTGGTGACGGAGCGCTGGGCGTCGCCGCCCATGGCGCCGGAGGCGCGGGAGGGGGCCGCTCCTGGCGCAGGGGCGGCGCCGCTGGCAGAGGTCCTGCCGCTGCGGCTGTCGTCTCGGCCCGGTGCGGCGTCGAAGGTCCTCCTCTCGTAGGCGCGCCCCTGATCGGCGGCGGGCGCGGCGTCGAAGGTCCTCGCCTCGTAGGTGCGGCCCTGTTCGGCGGCGGGTGCGGCGTCGTAGGTCCTGCCGGTGCGGGTGTCTTCACGGCCCGGCGCGGCGTCGAAGGTCCTTCCCTCGTAGGTGCGGCCCTGTTCGGCGGCGGGCGCGGCGTCGAAGGTCCTTCCCTCGTAGGTGCGGCCCTGGTCGAGGGTGTTCCGCTGCTCAAGCTGCTGCCGCCCCTGCTGGTAGCCATCGGGCGAGAAGCCGGGATCGGGGGGCATGCGGTTGGATGGGAAATACCCGTCTGTCTGTTGGCGGTCGGGGCTCTGGGGCAGGCCGCGCTCCGGGCCCGCGCCATAGGGCTGCGCAGGCCGCGGGGCTGGTCCGCGCGCGGCGCTGCTGGGCGGTGGCAGGGGGCTGGGGCTGGTGGTCCCCCTGCTGCCGCTCGAAGCGCTGCTGCGGGACCCGGACGAGCTCTTGGACCCGGACGAGCTCTTGGAGCCCGACGATCCCCTGGAGCTCCTGGATGCGCTCGACGTGTCGGAGCTTCCGCGTGAGCTGGAGGAGCTGCTGGAGTCGGAGGATCCGCCGCCGCGAGAGCCGTGGGCGTTCGCGCTGGTGTCGCGGGTTGGCGCCTCCCCCCCCGCGGTGAGATCAGCGGCGCTGATGGGGCCGGTGACCATCAGGGCCAGGAGAACAGTGAGTGAACGCAGACCGCGCATAGAGCCTCCTCAGGTGCCGAGTGGACGCAGGCGGGTGGAGATTATTCAACCTCAGCGCGATCGCGCGCGCCCCACAACACCCTTAGCCCGCTCCGACAGGTGACAGGGTGGGATTCTTCCGCTAGCCTCCGCCCGGAGGTGTCTGTGGACCGTCTCCTGATGGTGGATCTGGCCGCTCGGCACGAGCAGGCCTCGTCGCGGGTGGAAGCGCTGGTGCTGGAGGTGCTCCGGGGCGGTGGATACGTCGGCGGGGCGCTGGTGGCCGAGGTGGAGGCGGTCGCCGCCCGCAGGTTCGGGCGGGCCGGGGCGGTCGGGGTGGCCAGCGGCACCGACGCCCTGATGCTCGGCCTGCAGGCGCTGGGGCTGCGGCCGGGCGACGAGGTGATCCTCCCCGCGCTGAGCTTCTTCGCGACCGCGGGGGCGGTGGCCGCTTTGGGCTTGGTCCCGGTGATCGCCGACGTGAGGGAGGACGGGCTGCTCGACCCGGACGCGGCTCGCCGCGCGTGGACTCCCCGCACCAGGGCGGTGATCCCGGTGCACCTGTTCGGGAGCGCCGCGCCGGACCCTGGGCTGGGGGTCCCGGTGCTCGATGACGCGGCTCAGGCGGTGGGCGCTGGGGTCAGGTGCGCCTACGGCGCGCTGAGCGCCACCTCGGTCTACCCCACCAAGACCTGGGGGGCGGCGGGGGATGGCGGCTTCGTGCTGGGGGACGACCCAGCGCTGCTGGCCAGGGTGCGCGCGCTGGGCAACCACGGATATTTGGACGGGCAGCATCGCCAGGTCAGCGGGTGGGTGGGGCGGAACGCGCGTCTGGACCCGATCCAGGCGGCGGTGCTGCTGGGGCAGGAGCCTGAGCTGGATCAGCGCATCGCCAGGCGGCAGGCCATCGCGCGCCGCTACGACCGGGAGCTGCCCCGGTCGGTGAGGCCCCTGTCTCGCGACCCCGACAGCCCGGTCCACCAGTACGCGGTGCTGGTGGAGGATCGGGCGCTGGTGCAGGCCCGGCTCTCCACCCTGGGAGTGGAGACCAGGGCCTACTACGCGCGTCCGCTCCACCAGGAGCCCGCCGTCGCTCAGGGCGCGGAGGCGCCAGTGGCCGAGCACCTCGCCGCCAGGCTCCTCGCGCTCCCGGTGCGCGCCTCCCTCAGTGACGCCGAGGTGGACCGGGTGCTCGACGCGCTGCGGCAGGCGGTGCGCGGGTGAGCGGCGAAGCGGTGTGGTGGGTGTTCGCAGCCTTCTCGCTGGTGTGGGGCCTGGTGATAGGCAGCTTCCTGAACGTGGTGATCCTGCGCATGCCGGAGGACCGCTCCTTGATCCCCGGGAGCGCTTGTCCCTCGTGCCGTACCCCGGTGGCACCGTACGACAACGTGCCGGTGCTGTCGTGGCTGGCGCTGCGCGGGCGCTGCCGGCACTGTGGCGCGCCGATCTCGCCGCAGTACCCCCTGATCGAGGCGCTGACCGGCTCGCTGGCCTTCCTCGCCTTCGTCCGCTTCGTCCCGTCGGTGTTCGAGATCGATCCCGCACACGGTGCCGCGTGGCTGGTCTACAGCTCCTTCCTGTCCATCCTGGTGGTGGTCAGCTATGTGGACCTCCGCCACCACATCATCCTGGACGAGACCTCGATCTATGCGGTGATACCGGCCATCTTGGGGGTAGCGGGCATGAACGCCCTGGGGTACACCGGCTGGCTGGACCTGGGGTGGCGCGAGTCGGTGCTGGGGGCCCTGCTCGGCGGAGGGGCGATGGCTGCGGTCTATTTCGCGGTGCGTTTCGTGCTCCGCACCGAGGGGCTGGGGTGGGGAGACGTGAAGCTGATGGCGATGATGGGCGCCTTCCTGGGGCCGATCCCCGGCCTGTTCCTGGCGGTGCTGATGGGCTCGGTGCTGGGCTCGGTGGTGGGCCTGCTCAAGATGGTGCTCACCGGGCAGCGGGGGATGCTCCCGATGGGACCCCCGCTGGCGGTGGGGGCGGCCCTCTACGTGCTGTACGGGGACCTGATCCGCGCCAGGGTCTTCCCGGGCATCGGCGCCTGGGAGGAGCTGATGATCTGGCTGCTGTCGGGGTGATCGCTCAGTAGAGCGGGTTCTCTACGACAAAGAGGGCCCCCTGATCCTCGGCGAAGCCCGCGTCGCCCAGCACCAGGTCCAGGTCTCCGTCCTCATCGAGATCCCGCGCTACCAGGGGGGTGCCCCTGCCGAGCACTCTGCCGTCGCGCACCCCGTCCCCGTTCTGATCGCCCGCGCCCACCACAGAGAGCAGGGCCAGGTCGTCCACGGTCACAGCGCCCGACAGGTCGCCGCCCAGCAGCACCACAGCGAGGCCGCTGGTGCGCCCCCCGTCCTCTCCTACCGCCAGCAGCAGCTCGGGCACCCCGTCTCCGCTCCAGTCGCCGATCGGGAGTATGGCGGTGATCGCCTCCACCTTGACCCCGGAGATCACCGCGGCGGCGTCGCGCTCCAGGTCGAGGCGCCCGTCGCGCAGGTAGTGGCCCCCGTGCAGGTAGAACAAGGTGTCGTCCGAGGAGCGTCCGACCAGCAGCTCTGGGATGCCGTCGCCGGTCCAGTCGGGGAGGGCCGCGACCCGCATCCCGACGTTCTCCTCCCGCTGGGTCCCCTGTGCGATGAGGGTCCCAGACCCGTTCATGGAGGCCTCGCGCTGGGAGTACCGGGTCGCACTCCCCCAGAGGATCCAAGCGGAGCCCACGTCGAGCGTGTCGGTGTCCGCGTAGGGGTCACCTACCAGCACGTCGTCGAGGCCGTCCCCGTCGAGATCGGCGCCCGCCGCCCCGAGGGTGGAGAGGGACTCGCTGCCCCCGGTCTCGCCGAGGGAGGTCTGGCCGCAGTACCGGGCGGTGGGGCCACCGCAGGCGAACATCCAGGTGGCGTCAGCGTCCTCCCACTCCAGCTCGCCGCTCCCGCCGCCGTACTGGAGGGCGAGGAAGTTGTAGGGGTCATCCTGGTGGTAGCCCCAGCTCAGCAGATCGCCCAGCCCGTCTCCGTCCAGGTCAAGCGCCGCGCCTAGCGAGGCCCCGAGCTGGAAGTCCTCCTGCCCGCGGAGGGTGAGGATGGCGCTGTCATAGGTGGCCGTGCCCAGGGTGGGGCCGGAGAACACGTAGATCGTCCCCCGATCGGTGTCTGCCTGCCAGGCAGCGACCGCCAGGTCGTCCAGCCCATCCCCGTCGAAGTCGCCCAGGTTGGACAGGGCGTGCCCGAATTCGTCTCCCGTGTCGTCCCCGGCTACCGCGTGGCTCGCGACGCGGTCGACGCGGTCGTTGTCGACCCACGAGCGGTTGTCGAGCAGGTAGACCCTCCCGGTCTTGTTGCTCTCCTCTGGGGAACCGACCACCAGGTCCGCCAGGCCGTTTCCGTCGAAGTCACCCACCGCGAGCGCGAAGCCGGCGGCCCCGTTGGAGGCGGTGCTCCCCGTCATCATCACCGGGGCGGAGTCGGCGGTGGCGCCAAGATCCACCGCGCCGTCACAGTTGTCGTCCTGGCCGTTGAGCAGCTCCAGCGCCTCGGGGTTGGTGCCCGGGTCGAGATCGTCGCAGTCCTTTCCCCCGAAGGCCGCAGCGAGCCAGGTGTCACCGTCCTGATCGAAGTCGTGCATCCCGTCGCAGTTGGAGTCCACCCCGTCGTACCAGGTGTCCACCGCACCGGGGTGGATGGTGGGGTCTACGTCCTGGCAGTCGCCGCCGCCGAGGGAGACAGAAGCCTGGTGGACCACTGAGTCGTACCCGTCGCGGTCTTGGTCCCAGTCCGAGAGACCGTCGCAGTTCTGGTCGATGTCGTCATACCAGACCTCCTCGGCGCCGGGGTACACGTCCGCCCTGGTGTCGTCGCAGTCCGTGCCGCCGGCCTCCTGTGAGGCGTACCCGTCGTGATCGGCGTCTGCGTCCACCCTGACCGACAGGGGACAGAGCACCTCGGACTGCTCGGCCCCCTGCAGGGAGATGCGCATCTCGGAGCTCCAGGCCCCGTAGGTGGTGGGCTGAGCGCGCACTGAGAAGCTGAAGATCTCGCCGGTGGAGACGGAGCCCATGCCCGCGCCGCTCACCTGGAAGGGGCTCTCTACCTGGATCCCCGTGATCTGGAGAGGGCTCCCTCCGGTGTTGACCGCCTGGAAGGTGAAGGTGGTGACCTCGCCCCGCTCCACATAGCCGAAGTCGTGCCCGCAGGGGTCGAGGAGCATGTCGCCGAGCGCTGCCTGCTCCCCTGTGTCGTCAGGGTCTGTGCAGTCCGCGCAGTCAACAGGCGAGGTACAGCCGACCAGCAGGCTGGAGAGGGCCATGAGCAGGGGATGGAGCCGGACAGGGGACACGCGACCTCCGACGAGGGGAGACAGACCTCGCGGGGGATTGTACCCGGTCTGTCCCCGTCGAGGGCGCTTGATCTGGTGCCGCGTCCCGCGCTGGCAGAGCGACGAGAGGGCGCCTCGGGGATGGGTACAGCATGTTTTCGGAAGAACCGGCACGTTCGTTGGCCTCTGGCCTTCCGTGGGTTGTTGGCGCGTGGCGAGAACCCTTGGCCAGCGGCTACCGTTTCTAGGGTGTGAAGGGATCTCTGGCGCAGCGTGAGCCAAGGTGAGACGAGCGGCAGCCGCCGGGCCCGCGGGGCGGTGAGTCGCCGCGCTACCGTTGCGGGTGACGCGTCCACACCTCACCCTGAAGCAGCTCGTACGGGCGAAAGCTGGTCTTGTAGCGCATGTGGTCGTTCCCCTCGACATACAGGCCCAGGTAGTAGTGGGTCCTGCCGGTGCGCGCGCAGAGATCGATCTCGTGCAGGGCCGAGAGGGTGCCCAGCGACAGGTGAGACAGCGCCGGGTCCGGGTCGAAGTAGAAGTAGACCGAGCTCGCTGAGCGTGCGCCCAGGTCCAAGATGCTCACCCCCACCAGTCTGCTGCCGACGCGGTACTGGAGCTCCACGGTGTCCGTGCAGGTCTGGATCAGCCACGAGACATAGCCCACGGGGGAGAAGGCCTGCTCGTTCTGCGAGAGCCCCCGCTCCACCTTGTGGCGGTTGAAGAGCGCGAGCTTCTCTGGCGACCAGCTAGGAGACGCTCCCTCCACCGCGCCGCCGACCTGCTGCCACCTGCGCAGCACCCGGCGCTGAGACTTGGAGGGCTGGAAGCCCTCTACCGGGACCCTGATCCCCATGCAGGCCTGGCACGAGGGGCACTGTGGCCGGTAGAGCGAGGAGCCGACCCTGCGCTCGGACCGCGCGAACCTGGCGTCCGCCTCCGGGGGGCCCAGGCGGTCGAGCTGCCGGTACATCGGCATGCGGGCGAGGCGATCGGGGAGGTAGGGGCACGACTGCAGGCCGTCGTGGATGAGCTTCTCTCGGGCCACCGGCGCTCCGTGGCGTTCCTTGGTGGGGTGAGGGGGGGAGCCCCCTCTGCCCCGGGGAGGATCGCATCGCCGCGATCCGTGAAAGAGAGGGCGGCGTCCCCCGACCTGCGGAGGGCGCCGCCCGACCCGTTCATACGGGGTTGCGCGCTACGACGGCTTCTTGGGGGGAGCCTTGGTGGAGCGCCCGCGGGACTCGGGCGAGGAGAGGTGGAACTCGGTGCGGCGGTTCTTCACCCTACCCTGCTCGGTCGAGTTACCGGCCACCGGGTACTTGTAGGCGTAGCCCTCGGAGAAGTAGACCCTGTTGGAGACCTGCGCGCCCAGGGCGTCCGCGACCGTCTTGGCGCGGGCCTGCGAGAGGGCGATGTTGTGGGCCCAGGAGCCCATGGTACAGGTGTGACCCTCCACCCACACGGTGGTGATCTCCGGGTGGTTGACGAGGGTCTGGCCGACGTCGTGGACGATCTTGCTCCCCTCGGGGGTGAGGTCTGCCTTGTCGTACTCGAACTGGACCGGGGGGGTCTTGATCTGATCGTCGTCGGGGTCGACCACGATGTTGGGGGGATCCTCTGGGGGCGCGGGGGGCTCGGGCGGAGGCTTGGGGGCGTCCGGCTTGCCGTTGATGTAGATGCCCTCGTGGGCGATCTCGAGGGTCTCAACCGCGAGCCCGGAGCTGTCCGCGTTCATCGCTGGGCCTTCCCAAGAGACCGGCCAGGCGTTGACAAAATAGAACGTGCGGAGGACCACGCCGTCGTTGCCATACATGATGATGGCGCCAGAGGTGGTGGGGCGCTCGCTGAACTTGTCCTGCAGCCACCTGTCGCGCCACTCGAGGAGGGTGGTGCTGACGCTGGTGCCGTACTTCAGGACGATGTTGTCCCAAGTGCTGCGGCCCGGCAGGCGGTGCACCTGACCGTTGAGGCCGCCTTCCTTGATCTCGTAGACCGCAGCGGTCGTCTTCAGACCGCTGCACTCCAGGAAGTGACCCACCTCTACGCCGTTGAGCTGGAGCGCGAAATAATAGCTGCCCCAAGGATCTAGATTGGCCATGAAAATACCTCACGAGGAGCAATGATATTTGAGTCAGAACAAGCCGGCTGGGACTCGACTCATCATAGCAGCTATCCTCGGTGAGGGGAAAGGGGGACTGTCGACCTCAGTCACCATGGGGCTATCGGACGGTTGAGGTGGTGGCGCGGTGGGGGTGGTGAGCGCTGTGCGGAGGGGGCCTGGATGAGGTCGGCATGGTGGGCTCACCCGACGATTCGGCGCAGGAAGGCGCTGTCAGCGCGGATCCTCGCCGCTGAGTGGGGCCCCGCGCTCCTGCGCGCGGTGGTGGAGGGCCCGGCGAGGAGCGCTGCCCCTGGCGCTCGGCGGCTGTGCGCGGCCCGTCGGTGTGTGGATGGCGAAGGGGCGGCGAACCGCGCCCCCGAGCCGGACGGACAGACCTGGCCTCTGGGGGATGCTCCGGATCGGGTGGATCGCGGCGCGCCTTGGGCTCCCAAGGGGGGGCGTTCTGGAGAATGATCTGGCGAACAAATCACGGCGCGCACGGGCTGGCTGGAGGGTCATCCGCGAGGCGCGCGGCCTCTCCGGTGGGCTCGAGGAGCTGGATCCCCGCGGTGCGGAGATCCTCTCGCGCCGCCCCGCAGGACGCGCCAAGCTGGTCCTGGACTAGGTAGAGCGCGTCCTCGTTCAGGCCCCCCTCCACCAGGACAGAGGCCGCGGTGAGCGGGATCCAGGTCGCCTCTGGGTGGGCTCCGCTGAGGCTCAGCAGCGGCCCTGCGAGCTCCCAGGGGTCGCGCGCCGGGAGGCCCTCGCGGGTGAGCAGGGCGGTGGCACCCCTCCGGTTGACGCCCGCCTCTCCCGTCGCGGTGAGCTCTGCCACCCGACACTGGCTCCCCGCGTCGGTGCAGAGGGGGATCGACAGCCCGGCGACGATCCTCTGCCCCCGCACCTCCCCGAGGGCCACCCCCTCCGCGGCCACCGCACCGCTGCCCATGACCCGCACCTCGCGATCGGGAAAGATGAGCCGTATGGCCGCGGGGGCGTCCGGGTTGAGGTGCTCCCCGGGGGGGGCGACGAGGGTGAGATCAGCCCGCGGACCGCGCCAACTCAGCGTGACCTCAGGGGGTGGAGCGGCGAGGACCAGAGCGGAGCACAGGAGCAACAAGGCGACCTCCAGCGGGACTCAGGACTAGCCTGCCAAACATATCAAGACGAGCCTTCGCCTTGTTTCCTGGGGACACATGCGATAACCGCGGACCTTTCAATACCCATGGAGGCTCCCTTGCGTCTTATCCTTCCCCTGATGCTGCTCGTCGCCTGTGTCCAGCCCCCCGCCGCCACGGTGACGGTGCCCGGCGCCTACACCTTTGGCGGCGACGCGGTCGCGACCGTCAACGGCACGGCGATCCACCAGGGCATGGTGGACGCGGTGACCCGCCGCATCCCGGCAGATCGGCTCGAGATGATGAAGGCCCACGGGCAACTCGACGACCTGGTGGACAACCTGGTGACCGGCGAGCTCCTCTACGACGAGGCGATCAAGCTGGAGCTGTACAAGACCCCCGAGGTGCAGGAGGCGCTCGCCATGTCCGCCCGCGAGGTGCTCGCGAGCGCGCTGATCGACAAGGTCACCAAGGACGGCGTCAACGACGAGGCCCTCCAGAAGATGTACGAGGAGCGCGCGGTCCAGTTCCAGAAGCCGATGGTCCACGCGCGCCACATCCTGGTCGCGGACGAGGCGCAGGCCAACGACCTGATCGCTCAGATCAAGGGCGGCGGGAGCTTCGAGGCGCTCGCCACCGCCAACTCCACCGACAAGGGCAGCGCCGCCAAGGGCGGGGACCTGGGCTGGTTTGAGAAGGCGCGTATGGTGCCAAGCTTCGCAGAGGCTGCCTTCGCCGCGAACAAGGGCGACGTGGTCGGCCCCGTCCAGAGCCAGTACGGCTACCACATCATCGAGGTGCTCGACAAGCGCGAGGTGACCCCGCTCGAGGAGGTCCGCCCCACGCTGGAGAAGGGCCTGCAGCAGAAGGTGGTAGAGGATTACATCGAGCAGATCAAGGCTTCCGCCACCATCAGCATGGCCAACGCCAAGCCCGCCGCCCCGACGGACGTCCTGGACGAGCTCACTCCCCCCGCCCCCCCCGCCGCTCACTAGAGCGCGCGCCGCGGTAGACGTGCAGGGGGCCGCGGGCCCCCTCGCTGCTGAGGGCGCTGCCTGGGTGTGATCCATGCCCGGGCTACAGCGAGCGGGGTGGGGCCGCCGTTTCGGGGCTCCAGGTCCTGGAGCTGGTCGCCGTCGCGCGCTTCGACAGGCGGCGGGGCCCCTCGCCCCTGAACGGCGCCCACGGCCTCACCTTCCGAGGGCGTTGTCGGTAGTGAGAGGGAGGAGCGGGCTGCGCCTCCCCGCCTCTCAGCTCCCGCGGGGGGCGTACGCTGCGGGTCCCCTTCGCCGGGCTCAGCGGAGCGAGAGGAAGATCTCCAGCGGCCGGTCCACCCTGGCCGCCCACTCGGCCTCGTTGTGCTCGGCCTGGGGCTGCCACCAGTGGAAGAGGTCCTGCTCCCAGGTGTAGCCCTGATCCGCCATGGCGTCGACGAACTGCCTGCTCTCGCAGTAGTTGTCGGCGCCGTTGGGATCATCCTCAAAGAAGCCGTCGCCGTCGGGATCGGTGCAGCCGTCGCCCCCGTCGTCGCCGCCCGAGTCGACGTAGAGCACCGTCTCTCGAACCCCCGCCGCCAGGTAGAGCTCCTGAACCGTGGGGTTGTCCAGACCAAAGCGCCCCCAGCCCAAGGTGCCTGACAGGCTCCCCGCGAAGTCATAGGCGCCGGGGTAGAGATCGGCGATCGAGAGGGAGATCAGCCCTCCCAGCGACGAGCCCATCACCCCCGTGGGGCCCTCGGTAGGGTACTGCTCCTCGATGAAGGGCCGCAGCTCCTCCTGCACGAAGGCGGCGTACTCGTCTCCCAGACCGCCGTAGAGCGCCTCCAGCTGGTCCTCGGCGTGGACGTACTCGTCCATACGGGCCTCGGTGTTGTCAATGCCCACCACCAGGACCTCGCCGGACGCCTCCTCCAGCGCCTCCTGCATCCTCCAGCCGCCCCAGAAGGCGCCGGGATCGAAGAGGTTCTGCCCGTCGTGCATGTAGAGCACCGGCCAGGGGCCCTCCCCCGCGGGGACGTAGACCCGCACGCTGCGCGGCCCGAGCCCCGCGCCCCGCATCGCCGGCCACAGCTCCAGGTGGGGGAGGGCGGTGGGGGCGCGCACGTAGCTCATCCTCCCGTTGTCGTCCCAGGTGTAGGAGCGAGACCAGGGGTCCGCGCTCCACGCGTCGTCGCGGACGAATTTGTACCCCACACCCGCGGGCTCGGCGATCTCCACCTCCAGCCACGAGAAGCCCTCTCCGTGCTCCATGGGGGCGGGGGCCCAGCCGTTGAAGTCCCCCGCGACGGACCAGTCACCGCCACCTTCTGCGATGAAGAACATCGTCCCTCGGTCGGTGAGCAGGGGCCAGCCCTCGGCCCACGCCAGCTCCTGCAGGGTGCTCGCCAGCTCCCTGTCCCCGGCGATCAGCGCGTCTACCGCCCCCGTGGCCGTCTCTGTGATCTCGTCGGGAATTCCGGTGTCATCGGCGACGGGACCTGTGTCGGTGGCGGGGTTGCAGGCCAGCAGCAGTGAGAGCGCGGTTATCATAGAGACCTCCCTGGAGGGGCCTAACCCATCCGCCAAGCGGTGGGATCTCCCGAGGGGATAGCGCCACTGGCTTGCCAGCAGCCGCGCGCTCCATTAGACGGGCGGGGATGTCTCGTGCTCCCTATAGCTCGGGATCACACAGTTCATCTCATCTCCCCTGGAGGAAGTCATGGCCAAGAAGAAGGCGCTCGCTCGCCAGGTCGTGATCCTGGAATGCACCGAGCAGCGGGACACCGCGACTCCTGGTGTGTCCCGCTACGTCACCACCAAGAACCGCAAGAACACTCCGAAGCGCATGGAGCTTCGGAAGTACAACCCCTATCTTCGCCGCTACACGCTTCACCGCGAGATCAAGTAGCAGTTGAAGTAGGACCGGCGCGCGGCCCACGAGTGCTGCTCATGAAACCCCCGCCCGCCGTCAACACCGCACCGAATAGCAGGAGCCTAACATGGCGCGATATCGCGGACCCCGGCTGAAGAAATGCCGGTATGTGGGTACGGTGCTTCCCGGTCTTACGACCGCTGGAACGCTCGATCGTCCCTTCCCCCCCGGGCAGCACGGCGCAAACCGCCGCGCGAAGCCCTCTGACTACAAGGTTCGCCTGATCGAGAAGCAGAAGGCACGCTTCCACTTCGGCATCCTTGAGAAGCAGTTTGTGCGCTACGTGGCGAAGGCGTCGCAGATGAAGGGGCCCTCGGGCGCCAATCTGCTGTTCCTCCTCCAGTCGCGCCTGGACAACATCGTGTTCCGCATGGGCCTCGCGCGCACCATCACCCAGGCGCGCCAGCTGGTGGTCCACGGGCACATCGTCGTCGACGGCCACAGGGTCGACAGGCCCTCCTTCCACGTGAAGGCCGGCTCCTCGATCGGGGTCAAGGAGCGCTCGCGCACCAAGCCCTTCGTCACCGAGATGCTCGAGCAGAACATGAGCATGGTCCGCCCCTCCTGGATCGAGTTCGATCCCGCGAAGGTCACCGGCAAGCTGATCACCGCTCCCGAGCGCAACGATCTCCCGTTCGAGCTCCGCGAGGCGGCGATCATCGAGTTCTACAGCCAGAAGCTGTAGGTTCGCTGCGCTTCGTCTGACGGGGGCGTCTCCTGCGGGAGGCGCCCTCGCTGTGTCTGGGCCCGGTAACGAACCAGCCGCCGGCCCGCCTCACAGGACGAACTTGTTCCATTCAAAGGAACCATCGGATGACGTTGCCGGTCGCACCCTCCCGAGGGTAGACGGGCACCGCGTCGCTAGGCAGCTCGGGGTGTGGCCACCGTTCCCTGCGGAGGAAACGCGCTCTTGTGCGCGACCTGGGCCCTGTCCGGCGCTCAGCGCTCCCAGGGCGCTGTGGACCACTCCAGGGACGCCCAGCTCTCGCAGTCGGCCTGGTCCGAGGTGAGCAGCTCAGTGCGCTCCCTGCAGGTGGCGTCCACCGCCCCGCGGCGCTGCAGGACACCGCTCTGGAGCGCCTCCGCCTCTAGCAGCCGCAGCTCCCAGGACCAGGTCGCGCAGCGCTCGATGAAGTCGGCGCGATCGTCGAAGCCGCCCTCCTCCCAGGTCCCGCAGCGCGCCAGCAGCGACTCGCCCGCCTCGCAGGTCGCGTCGCAGGGATCGGGGGTGCCGCAGGACAGCAGCAGGGCGAGGATCAGCATCAGAAGAAGTCCACTGAGAAGGGCGCGAGCGTCGTCGTGACGCGGTCGACGAGGGCGCACGACGACAGGCTGTAGATCCGAAGCTCAGGCGCCGCCCCGTCGAGCCCCCAGCCCACCGTCAGCCATGCCTCCCCGGTGGGGCTCATCCGGACCTCGGAGAGGAGCTGCTGCGTCTCGGCAGCCACCGCGCCGGAGCCGGTGTTGAGGTCGACGCACCACACCCTCGCGGTGTTGAGGTCGGCGGAGGAGAGGGTCGTGACCAGGGCTAGGCGGGTGTCGGCGGCGACGCCGGTGATCTCCTCCCCCTCGGGAGGGCTCCACAGGGGCTCGGGCTCCTCGTCCACCGCGAACAGCCCGCCGGGGAGCCCCTGGTAGGGGCGAGCGCTGGCGAGCACCCCGGTGGGACCGCCCTCCCAGACCGAGGTGTTCCCGCCCAGCGGCCAGGCGCGCCCCTGCGCTCCGCTCGCGCAGTCGATCTCCACCACGTACCCACCCCGATCGCTCCAGCCGTCCTCCCGGTCCAGCCGGTTTAGGCCCACGAACAGGGTCCCGTCGCGCTCAGCGAGGGTCGACGCCTCTGGCCCTACCCCGTCCCCGTCCGAGAACGCGCGCAGGTCCACCTGTCCCCTGAGCTGCCCGGTGTCGGGGTGATACCACGGCAGGTAGGGGCGCCCATAGAGCGTGAGGAAGAGCTCTCCGCCGCACACTCGCGCGTCCTGTGGGTTGGTCGAGCGGTCCTCGTCGTCCCCCACCGCGAACTCCAGCGCGGGGCGGCTGAAGGTGCCCGGCGCGTAGATCCGGACCGTGTCGTAGCCGAAGCGGTTGAGCTGGAGCACCCGCCCGTCGTCGACCCGCACCACGGGATCGCCCGAGGTCGCGGTGAGGTTCTGGTAGAGCGCTCTGTCGCTGAGGCTGGCGGCGCTCAGGCTCCCCACCGAGTAGTCCATCGACACCCCGGTGAAGATCGCGAAGCCCTCGGTCCAGCCCCCCCAGTCGGAGGTGTCCTCCGGGTGGCCGGCGGTGCAGGCGCTGAGGAGCAGCAGGGTGAGCAGGTCAGCGCGCATCGGTTCCTTGCCAGCGGAGGGTGATCATCGCGGTCCGCCCAGGGAGAGGATAGCCGGCGAAGTCGGTGATCGCCGCCACTCTGCTCCCCATCGCGGGCTGGAGCGGGTCGCGATCGATGACCTCGACGATGTGGTTGGCGAGGTTGAGCACCGACAGCTCGACGCTGGGCCAGCCGGGCGCGGGGGTAGCGCGCACGAAGGCCCCGTGCAGCGACCTGGGCGCGGAGAGGTACCAGTTGGTGGCGTCCCAGTAGTTCCCCCGGGTCAGGCTCCAGGTGTGGCCGATCCGGCCCTGCTTCCCCCACGCCAGGGAGGTGGACTGCCACAGCTCCATCCCCGGCAGGCGCGGGAGCCGCTTCCCATACACCCCTGGATCGGGCGACAGGTTGGTGGAGTCTGTGAGGGTCAGGGCGGTGCGCGAGTCGAGGCGGTCCCACAGGGACAAGGTGAGCCCGCTCTCGACGCCTCGCACCCGGGTCAGCCCGAAGTTGACCGGGATCGACGTGCGCTGCGCGTTTTGGATGTAGACGATCAGGTCCTGGGTGTGGTTCAAGAAGCCGGTCAGCTCCCAGGCGCCCTCCCCGAGCGGCGCCCGCCGGAATTCCACCCTCAGCCCCACGTCCGCGGTCTGTGCCCGCTCTGGCAGCAGGTCCGGGTTGCCTACGGTCACCCCTCTGTCACCGAATAATTCGGAGAAGTCCGGCGGGCGGAGGCTGCGGCTGAGGTTGGCCTTGAGCACCCAGTCGGGGTTGAGCTGCAGCAGCATCCCGGCCCGCGGGTTGAGGCTGAGCAGGGTGGACCCCGCCACCCCCGTGTCGAGGTACTGGTTGTCCAGGTAGTTCAGCTGCGCTACCGGGCTGATTCGCACCCTGTCCCCCCACAGCCACAGGTCGGCGCCCGCCGAGGCGCTCACAGAGGCCCTGATCTTTGGGGGGCCGACCGCGTCGGCGCGCAGGTCGGCCTCGCGGTAGCGGTCCTGGCGGGAGGTGAGGGTGAGGGAGGGGATGACCCCCGGCCACGGCGCGCCCCGCACTGAGGCCAGCACACCGGTCCTGCTGGTCAGACCTCTGGTCTTGTCGGGGCCCTCGCCCAGCTCGCCGAGGGGATCCGCGTAGATCTCGCCCCGGTCGGTCCGCCACAGCCGCCCCTCCGCCCGCCACACGCCCAGCCTGCCCTCCGCCTGGAGCACCGAGAGGTGCCGGCTGGTGTCCATGTGCGTTGAGCTGGTGGGGTGGGTGGCGGTTCCGGGCAGGCCCTCCTCGCGGCGCAGGTAGGCCTCCATCCAGGTCACGCGCGCCGGCCCGTCACCCAGGCGCAGGCGCGCGTGGGCGGAGGCCTGGGTCTTGTCATTGTTCTCGCGCTGCCGCACCCTGTCGTCCATCAGGTTCCACAGGGTGGCGCTGTCCGAGAAGTAGTCGAAGCCCCCGCCGGTGTGGAACAGCTCCGCCACCAGCGTGCCCGACAGGGGACGGCCGAGGAGCTCCGTCTGCCCCCCGTTGGTGGCGTGCATCCGGTGCGTTCCCCACGATCCCGACGACGCCATCGCCGTCATCGGCAGCTCGTCGGCGCTGACCAGGTTCACCACCCCCCCGATGGGGGAGGCGTCCATCGCCGGCGGGGCCGTGCCGCGCCAGACCTCCACCCGCTTGAAGGCGAACAGCGGCAACTCGGCCAGGTTGACCGTGTCCGCGCCGTCGGGGTTGAGCGGGATCCCGTCCAGGTACACCTGCACCTGCCGCAGGGTGGAGCCGCGGATCGACACCGCCGACCACCCTCCCAGGCCACCCAGCGACACCACCTGGGTACCGGGGATGCTCTCCAGCACCTGAGCCACGTCGGAGCTGGCGGCCAGCGCCGGGCCCACCTCGACGATGGTGAGCGAGGCGGACGTCCGCTGAGGGTCCACGTCGGGGACCCTGTCGTCCGTTACGACTACGGTCGCGCCCTCGTCATCGTCGTCTTGTGCGAGGGCGCTCCAAGCGATCAGGGCGAGCAGGGAGATCAGAGCAGCTCCTCCAGCCGCTCCACCACCTCGGTGATCTCGTGGAGCGCCTCCTGATAGTCGTCCGCCACGTCGAGCAGCTCCTGCTCCCCATCGTCGAGGGGAGGGGCCTTGCGGATCGCCTCCAGGGCCTGCAGCGCGGCCTTCAGCGCCTCGGGGGGCAGGGGCGCGCCATCGAGGGTCTGCGCCAGGTCCTCGCTCGCCCCCTGCAGCACCGCTTGGATGGCGTCCCGCTCCTCGGTGATCGGCGCACCGTCCTCAGCCGCGTCGAGGAGGAAGAGCGCGATCACCCCCTGGTTGGCCGCCTGCACCCAGACAGACAGGTACCAGCCGAGCAGGTAGGCGGCGTGGTGGGCGTCCTCTGAGAGCGCGCCGTAGTAGGTGCTAGACACCGCCTCGGTCCACGCCTCGTAGTCCTGGTAGGTCTCTGGTGCCGAGGGGGCAGGCAGCGCGGCCTCCTCCATCGCGGCCTGCACCCGCTTGAGCTGCCAGCGGGTAGACGCGCCCTGCTGAGAGAGGGCCAGAAGCTGCTCCTGGCACAGGGCCTTCAACGCCTCGTCACCGCCGTCGGCGATGCGGAGGATCATGTCAGCGGTCTCGAAGTAGGTGCCGACCAAATTGAGGCCGTAGCCCACGTGGAAGGCGTTGAGAGGGGTCGGCAACCTGGCCTCCATGGCGGCGAGGGGACGTGGCGCTCGAGCGGTCGCGGGTGCGGGGCTCGCGCCGTTGTGGCATTGAACCGCGTTCCGCGGTCGCAGGGCAAGATGGCGCGTGTAAATCATGTAGAGTATTGCGCCGGGCGGTCATCCCCTCGGCCCTCACGCAAGGAGTCCTCACGTGCTCTGGTTCGTTCTCGCGCTCACCGCCCAGGCTGGCGGATGGCACACCCTGGAGACCGCGCACACCTCCATCCACTGGGCCGATGGCGACGCGCACAGCGCCGGACAGGCGGCGCGCGCGGCCGAGATCGCCTGGGCGGAGCTCTACGGAGAGCAGGAGGGATCGCTTGAGCTGGTGCTCTCGCCAGCGCGTCCCCCGCTCCGCGAGGGCGTGCTGTGGGTCCCTACCGACGGTCGCCCCATCGATCGGGCGGTCTTTCAGGCGGTCGCCGGCGCGGTGCCCGTGGAGCGGAGCTTGATCCACGTCGGGGTGCTGCTCACCGCTGAGGAGCTGCACGCCCGGGGCGACGCGGGGCACACGGGGTTGGTGGTGGATCTGAACCCTGCGGTGCGCCCCTGGTCCTGGTGGGGGCCAGCCTACGGTCGGCTGGCCGCCCACCGGGCGGGGCTCGCCCCGTGGACCGCCGAGGAGCGGTGGGCCCAGTGCGCGGCGCGCGAGCCGGCGGACCTCGCCACCCCGGAGGTGGGGGCGGGCTTCCTCGCCTGGGTGAGCGATGTGTACGGTGAGGACGGTCTCACCGCGCTGGGCGCCCTCGCGGAGGCGGGGGGCTCCCAGGCGAGGGGGACCAGGGAGGTGTTCTCCTTGTCGCTGGACGTGGCGATGGCCCGCTGGCGCGCGGGCCTTGATTGCCCCACCCCGTCGGGGGTCGCGCTGGGGGAGGGGATCCTGGCGCTGGCGGATGGGCCCCTGCTCGCGCGGGACGACGGGGCGCGGGTGCACCTCTCGCTGGACGGCGCCTCGCTAGGGCGGCCGGTGGCGGGGCGCCTCCTCGATGTGGACGACGATCGCGTGCTGATCGCGCGGGACGGCCTGCTCCTGGGGCAGGTAGAGGACGGGGTCCTGCGCTGGGAGCGGAGGGGCGCTGACGCGAGGCTCGCCGCGCTGGGAGGCCAAGAGATCGCCCTGGTGACCGGCCCCGCGACCCTGTCCCTGCTGGGGGACGACGGCCAGGCGCTGGCCTCCTTCCCCGAGGGGGCGCGGATCCTCGGCCTGGACTGGCTGGACACCAACAGGCTGGTGGTGTCCCTGGAGCGCCGCGCGCAGGTGGACCTGTGGACCCTCGACGTGGGCACCGGCGCCTGGACCCGGCTCACCGACTCCGCCGCGCGGGAGCTGAGCCCGAGGGTGGATCCCGAGGGCAAGCTCCTCTTCTCGTCCGATGAGGACGGGCAGATCGTCGTCAGGCGCCTCGATCTGGCCACCGGCGAGGGCTGGGTGCTGCCCGGCCTCTCTTCCACCGTGGTCGGCCCGGCGACCGGCGGGGTGCTGGTCGCCTCGCCGGAGGGTGGGCTCTACCGCGCGCTGGCGCCCCAGCGGATCCAGGCCCTCCCCGGCCTGTGCGGCGTCGACGTCTCTTGTGAGGACGCGGACAGCGCGATCACCTGGAAGGCGGTGGATCTGGGCGCCGACAGCCGCTCCACCAGGTATCGCCCCCTCCGCCGCTGGCGGTGGAGCGGCGCGCCCGTCGGCCTGCTCGGCGCCACGGGGGCGGGGATCGGCGCTGAGATCGGCGCTGAGGACCCGCTCCTCAGCAGGACCTTCCGCGCCACGGGGCTGCTCGGTCGCTACGGCCACCTGGGGGCGGGGCTCCAGTGGGGGGCGGTGGGCCTGGAGGCCTCTCGCACCACCCACAGCCTGCGCTGGACCCAGCTCCACCTGACCGACACCGATCCGTTCGCGATCGAGGCCGGTGACACGACGCTCTCGTCCCTGTGGGAGGACCGCCACACCCTCACCCTGGGGACAGGGCCGGTGCGGCTGGTGGGCGGGGTGGAGGCGGTGGGGCTCAGGGCAGAGACCGCGGTACCGCTGGCCCGCGCGGCGCTGGGCGACCTGGTGCTGGAGCGTCACGGGGACACCTGCGCGCTGCACCTGGAGCTAGGGGCGCGGCAGGTGTTGGAGCGTCCCCTGGCTAGGGGTGAGGCAGACGTGTTGCAGGACGCCGGTCCGCTGGTGCCCAGGGCGCTGGGGCGCTGGGAGGCGAGGGTGCCCACCAGCCCGATAGAGCACCTGGAGCTGGGGCTATACGGGGGCTGGATCGGGGGCGATCTCCCCCCCGCGCTCCAGCTCAGGATGGGCGACAGGCCGGGGGTGGGGCCCCTGGCGGACCACGCCCCGATGTACGGCTACGCCTCGGGCGCGGTGTCTGGGAAGGTCCTCGCCGTGGCCCGCGCGGGCTGGGCGGTGGGCCTGGGCGGGTCCGCTGACTACGAGGTCGTGCTCCAGGCGGGGCTGGGGCAGGTCTGGGGCGGGCCGGCGGGCTTCCTTGGAGAGGCGCTGGACCCTGCCACCCCCTTCGCGGACCCGCCGCCGCTCCAGGCGGAGCTGGGGGACGACGCCCTGTTTCTCACCGAGGCGGGGCTGGAGCTGAGGGCCTCTCCGGTCGCGTGGGGACAGGCGCTGCCGGTCTTCCTGCGGGTGACGCGCCCTGGGCAGACCGTGGTCTCCTACCGTGACGTGACGGGTGAGGAGCAGGGGCTGGACCCGCTGTACTTCTCGCTCTCGCCCGACGGGGAGGGCTACGCGGCGCTGGTACAGGAGCCAGCCTGGCGCTGGGCGGTGGGGGTCGGGCGCCGCTGGTAGGGCCAGGGGGGCGCTGGCCGCGTCGCGCGCGCCCACCCCGCCACCTCGGGTGGTGTTGGCTCGGGTGCTGTGGTCTTTGTAGGTCGGTATGACCCGGGGGGCGCTGGCTGCACGCCCCCCAGCTCGCCGTCGAGGTGCTCGCTGTCCGCGCGCCCCTGATCCCCTCGACCCGGCGCTGGTCTCACTGGGCCGGGTTCGCAGGGATCGCCCAGGCCGGTGGAGCGGCGCCCGGCGCGCTCTGCAGGGGACGCGTGGCCGGCGTTCCGATAGACTGAGCGCTCCCGGAGGTGTCGCCGTGCGCCCTAGCTGGACCCTGCTCCTCGCCCTCGCCGCCGGCTGCCGCCTGCAGCCAGGTGCCCCAGCCTATGTCGATGAGGACGGGGACGGGTGGGACACCACCACCGACTGTGACGACGCGGACCCGCTGGTGGCGCCCTTCGCCGATGAGCGCTGCGACGGCATCGACAACGACTGCGACGGCGAGGTGGACGAGGACGACGCGGTAGACGCCCTCGCGCTCTTCGTGGATGGGGACGGAGATGGGTACGGTGGACACCGGGCCACCGCCTGCGCCGTCCGCGCGGGGCTCGCGGCGACGGGGGGGGACTGCGACGACGCCGACGTCAGCACCTATCCCGGAGCGGATGAGCGCTGTGACGGCGCGGACAACGACTGCGACAGCGACGTAGACGAGGATCCCGTGGACACGACCGCCTTCTTTGTCGACGTAGACGGTGACGGCTTCGGCGCGGGTCCAGCGACCCTCTCCTGCGAGGCGCCGCTGGGGATGGTGGCGGCGGGGGGAGACTGCGCGGACGAGGACCCGTCGATCTCTCCCGCGGCGGACGAGCGCTGTGACAAGACCGACAACGACTGCGACGGCGAGGTGGACGAGGAGGGGGCGGTGGACGCGCCGCGCTGGTACCGCGACGAGGACGGGGATGGCTATGGGGCGGGCGAGCCGGTGGGCTCCTGCGAGGAGCGGCCAGGCCTGGTCAAGCTCGGGGGCGACTGCGAGCCGACCTGGGCGGAGATCAACCCTGCGGTGCTAGAGGCATGCAACGGCTACGATGACAACTGCGACGGGCGGATCGACTATGGGGACGCGGTGGAAGGCCGGACGGTGCTCTACTACGCGGACGCGGACGGCGACGGGTACGGTGCGGACGGCAGCGGCCTGTACTGGTGCGCGCCAGCCGCCGCGCTGGTCACGCTGGAGGGGGACTGCGACGACGAAGAGCCCGCGGTGTACGTGGGGGCGGAGGAGGTCTGCGACCATCTGGACAACGACTGCGACGGCGAGGTCGACGTAGAGGCGATCGACGAGCGGACCTGGTGGTTCGATGCCGACGGCGACGGCTATGGGGCCGCGACGAGCGACGCGCGGCGGGGCTGCGACCCTCCCACGGTGGACTGGGCGCGCTTCCCAGACGACTGCGATGACGGCGACCCCGCCGTCAGCCCGGGCGAGGCCGAGGTCTGCGGGAACGACGTCGACGAGGACTGCGACGACGAGCGCGACAACGGCTGCCCCATCACCCACTGCGGGACGATCACCGCGAGCGAGGTGTGGGGCGCGGACCACCCGCACCTGGTCACCTGCCTGACCAAGGTGGGGGGCTCTGCCCACCCGGTGCTCACCGTCGAGGACGGCGCCGAGGTCCAGTTCTATCCCGGCGCTGGGCTGCAGATCGGGGACCTGAGCTACGGGCGGCTGGTGGTGCAGGGCGACGTCGAGGGGGTGCGGTTCACCTCGCTGGGGGACGTGGCCACCCCCGGGTACTGGCAGGGGGTCACCATCGGGCAGCAGGACGAGGGCAGCCAGCTCCGCGGCCTCACCGTGGCCTACGCCGACGGCACCGCCACCGGGGCGGTGTCGCTGAAGAGCGCCGCGCCCTTGCTGCGGGATCTCACCGTGCTCGACGCGCTGGGCACGGGGGTCTATGTGGATCGCGGCTCCGAGCCAGAGATCGACGGGCTCACGGTGGAGGGCTGCGGTGGGGATGGGCTGGTGCTCGACCCCGCGGCGGCCCTGGCGAGGGGGATCACCGGCCCGGGCGTCGCGGGCGGGAGCCTGTCCGACAACGGCGGCTACCCCGCGCGGCTCCCCGCCGCCTACGCCGATGAGATCGGTGGCTCCACGGTCATCGCGGGCAACGGCGTGGACCTGGTGGAGCTGTTCGGGGACACGCTGGTTGAAGACGCCACCTGGGACGCCCTCGACGTGCCGTGGTGGATCTCAACCACCGTGTCGGTGGGGTCTAGCACCGGGCACCCGACCCTCACCCTGATGGACGGGGCGGAGTTGCGCTTCGCACCTGGGGCGGGCCTCTCGGTGGGGGTCTCCTCCGCGGGCAGGCTGGTGGCGCTGGGCACCGGGTTGGGCATCACCCTCACCTCTGGGGCCGAGGTGCCGGCGCCGGGGGACTGGGCCGGGCTGACCCTGGGGAGCGCAGATGAGGGCTCTGAGCTGGAGGGCGTCACCGTCGCCTACGCGCAGGGGACCAACGGGGCGATCTACCTCAACCGCTCCGCCCCCACGCTCCGCGACTGCCAGATCCTGGACAGCCTCGGCGTGGGGCTGTCGGTGCGCAACGCCAGCGCGCCACAGGTGTCGGGCTGTGTGATCACCGGGAGCGGCGGTGAGGGGGTGTCCGTCGACGGCACGTCCTCGCTGGCCGGTCGCTTCAGGGAGAACGCGATCACCGGGAGCGGTGGCGCCCCGCTCAGCCTCCCCGCGGCCGCGCTGGGGGCGGTGGAGGACAGCTGCTCCTTTGCCGGGAACGCGCTGCAGGAGGTGACCGTGACCTCGGGGACGGTCACCGAGGACGCGGTGTGGTCGAACCTGGGGGTGCCGCTGCACCTCACCGGCCCGGTGTCGGTTGGGAGCCATGAGGCCCCCCACCTCGTCCTGAGGGAGGGGCTGGAGCTGCGCTTTGACGGGCTGGCGGCCCTCAAGGTGGGCAGCTCCAGCGCGGCCTCGCTGGAGGTCGCGGGCACCGGCGCCCACCCGGTGGTCTTCACCGCGTCGAGCGGCGCTCCCGGGGGCTGGCCGGGGCTCACCCTCGGGCGGAGCTGCGACGCCGCGCACACCGTCATGGAGCACGCTGTCGTCGAGTACGGCGGGGGCAACGGTCGCGGCAACGTCTACTTCGACAGCTGCAGCGCGACCCTGCGCGACAGCACCGTGGCCTGGTCCTCCAACTGGGGGGTGTATCGGTCCAGCGCCAACCCCACCCTCTCCAACATCACCTACCTCGACAACGCGCTCGGGGACCTCAAATGAGGCGGGGGCTTGTGGCCAGGAGCGTGCTAGGTGTAACGTCTCGCCCAGAGGTGGACAGGTGCTGAGTCCCGGACAACGCGTCGATCGATACGAGGTGGAGGCACTCATCGGCCAGGGCGGGCTGGCAGAGGTGTACCGGGTCCGCCATGTGGACCTGGGGAGCCTGCACGCCCTCAAGCTGCTGGTGTGGAAGCGCCAGAGCCTCGCCAACCGCTTCGTGCTGGAGGGGCGCATCCAGGCACAGCTCCGCCACCCCAACGTGGTGACGGTCACCGATCTGATCCGCCACGACGGTCAGTTCGGGCTGCTGATGGAGTACGTCGATCACCTCACCCTCGAGCAGTACCTCGCGCAGCGGGGCTCGCTCCCCCTCGACGAGGCGCTGGAGCTCATGGCGCCCATCCTCGCGGGGGTGGTGGCGGCGCACGACGTGGGGGTGCTGCACCGGGACCTCAAGCCCTCCAACATCCTCCTCGCCAAGGTGCCGC
Organism: Deltaproteobacteria bacterium; assembly: GCA_016938035.1. Taxonomy (GTDB): domain Bacteria; phylum Myxococcota_A; class UBA796; order UBA796; genus JAFGVK01. Next base: position 58,879 of record JAFGVK010000036.1, read on the forward strand.
GCGGCCTGATCCCCAAGGTGACGGACTTCGGCATCGCCAAGGTCATCCGCGATGACCTCCAGTCCTCCGGGACCGACGCGGGGGTGGCGATGGGGACCCCTGGCTACCTCGCTCCGGAGCAGGTGGTGGACTCCGCCGACGCGGACGCGCGCGCCGACGTGTTCGCGATGGGGGTCATCCTCTACGAGCTGCTGACGGGGCGGCGCGCCTTCGCTGATGAGACCGGCGAGGTCGTGGTGCGGTCTACCCTGTTGCAGGAGCCACGCTCGCTGGCGGAGGTGCTCACCTCGTGCCCTGCTGGGATCGCCGCCGCGGTGGCCAAGGCGATGGCGCGGGATCGCGAGGAGCGCTTCGAGGACCTGCGCGCCTTTGCGCGCACCCTGTACGCCGACTACCCCGACCTGCTCGCGCAAGTAGAGGGGCAGCAGACCACCACCGCCCTCGCGCTAGACGCGGAGGTCCCGACCCTTGAGCCCGATCAGCTCCAGGCGGCGGAGGAGGTCCGCGGGCGCGCTGGGCTGGACGACACCTTCGGCGAGCACCTGGAGGAGGTCGACCTCGACGACGAGGTGGAGGTCGCGCTGGTCAGCCTCCCCGAGGGCCAGGAGATGGACCCGTCCAAGGTGCTGCCCTACGCCATCGGCGGCGCGGTGCTGGTGGTGGCGGTCGCGCTGGTTGGGGTGTTCATGGGCTGGGGGGGCCTGACCACCCCCGAGTCGCTGGTGTTTGGGCACGCCGACGCGACGGTGGAGCCGATCGTCGAGCCGGTGATCGCGGCGCCGCAGCAGGTGGGGCGGCACACCTGGCGCGGGCAGCTCGGCGAGGAGCCGCTAGAGATCCGCCTGTCGGTTGGGGCCGCAGATCCCGAGGCCCTCATCTCGCTGCAGCGGGACGGGGAGATGGAGATCCACCGGGCCGCGGGGACCTGGGAGGGCGACAGGCTCACCCTGGAGGAGCCGGGCGGTATCCAGCTGGAGGGCACCCGCACCGGCCGCAGGGTGGAGGGCACCGCGGCGATAGGGGATGAGACCCCTGCTTGGTGGGCTGAGGTCGAGTAGGCGCGCTGGCCTCGCGGCGCGCGCGCCTCCCCGCCCGTGCTGTGAACAGGGCGCCGCGCCTGGCGCGTGGAGGCAGGTTGTCCTGGGGTGTCCTACCCCCTCCAGCCCAACAGGAGCGGGTCGCGCTGACAGGAGTTCCGGTCCGAGGCCACAACGTCGTGGAACCACCCGCTTGGCCGAGGGCCGGAATGACCCAGCGCCCGGCGCGGAGGGCGAGGTGCGCGCCGATACCGGTGGTTTCGTTCCTGATAGCCCCCAGCCGGGGCGCTCCACGGGCGTGGCGGAGGCGGCGAAGGGCCGCTGAGCCCGCGCGATCGGCCACGATGATCACGACGTCCTCCGTAGCGCGGATCGTCCTTGCGAAGCGGCGGCTATCGTGAGCGGGGGGGCGGACGCATGGGCCGGAGGTACTGGCTGACGCGCCCCCCGCGGGCTCCGTCGGTCGGCCTTGACCTGGGAGCCTGCGCCCTCCCTGGTCGCCGCCGAGGCGCCCGCCGCACGGGCGCCACCGAGCCGCTCAACCTTGAGCCACTCGCAAGAACCCCCTTTGCGCGTGGCAAGGCCGCCGACGCTACGGGAGAACGCCGATTTTCGTCGCAACGGGCTACGGACGAACCATCGTTTTGGGAGAGGCAGCGCAGCGGTGGGACTTATTACGAGGGGCTCAACCTTGCGCTGGGATCCTAGCGCGGCGCCGGGTCTCGGAGGACCGAGTGCGCTGGAGCATGGGGCCCATCGGGCGAACGCCAAGGGCGAGCTCGCCCGATAGGCCCCTGGTCGCCGCGCTAGCGCGAGCTCCACCCGTCGTGGTTGTAGCACTGGACCGGGGCGCCCTCGGTGATGCCCAGGGTGATCTGCGGGGCGTAGCCGGTGTCGAGGCGGCCTCTGGCATAGGGCTCGTCCTCCATGAACTCGCGGATCTCCACCGTGTGGACCCCCGGGGAGACCCAGGCCATGCCCTCGTCCTCGTTGCGCAGCTCGAGCACCACCTTGCCGTCGACCACCACGTCGGCCCACTCCCCGTCGGTGGAGCGGATCACCAGTTGCACCCGGTCGGGCAGGGGAGGGGGCGGGGCAGCGGGCGGCGCGTGGGGTGGTGGGGGCGCCTGGCTGTAGACCACCTGGGGCTGGGGTGCCATCCCCGGGTTCACCGCCACGTTCATCCCTGGCATGACCCCTGGCATGACGCCCACGGTCATGGTGACGCTCTCGTAGCCGTCGCCCGCCTGGACCTGCATCCCGTTGGGCCCCATCACCATCGAGGCTCCGGCGCCTCCGGCACTCACGCCCACGTGGGCTGACATCGGGGTGGACTCGTAGCACTGGAAGGCCTGGTTCATCCACCGGCAGCGCACCCACATGTCGCCGGGAATATCGACCGGGCCGCTCCAGAGGGGGGAGCCGTTCAGCCCGCTGACGGTCACCAGCTGTCGCCCGGCGAGGCCCTGGGCGAGGGCGGTGGCGCCGTCCGCTCCGTAGGGCTGCTGGACCCCGTTCAGCGAGAACAGCACCGGGGCGTGCGCGGTGAATTCCATCGCGCCCGCGTGGGCGGGCTGGGCGAGGGCGGCGAGCAGGGCGAACAGCATGAGGCACTCCGGGTTGGGTGAGACAACACCTATCGGGGGGGATCGTTCCCGCTGCTTCGCGATGGAGGCACCCCCGCCCCACACCCTACCGCATCGCGGAAGGTGTCATAGGGGGCGATGAAGGGCCAGAGGGGCAGGGCGCTCCCGTCCCCCGCGGCGGTGCCCGCAATCAGCGCCTGCGCTCCAAAGCTCAGGTGGACCGGCTCACCCTGGAGCTTGTCCCGCGCGAGGGGCAGCGCCTCGTCGGGGTCCCACAGCTCCACCCACCCCGAGTGGAGGGCCACCCCAATCATGCCCCCCTCCCGGCGGGCGATCAGCTTGACCGGGTGGCGATCGGGGGCGGTCGCCAGGAGGGCGCCGCCCTGGGGTCCGAGGAGCTCGATGTGGCCGTCTTCGAAGCCGAGGGTCCACCCTCCCGCCGAGGGCACGCCGGTGGTGCTCTCGGGCGGCCGCGCGAGGGTCGCCCGGACCTCCCCTGCGGGGCCGAACAGGGTGAGGGCCTCTGCGGACACCGCCACCACCCCCTCGTCGGCGGCCTGCAGGTGCTCCACCCCCGCAGCGACCTGCGCCAGCCTGTCGGTCAGCAGGTAGAGCTCGCCGCGCTCGGTGCGGACAGCGCACCAGCCGTCCGCGGCCACCACCTGCTGTGTGCCCGTCAGCGCCCCGCTCGCCGCGAGGTGGTGGTCCCCTCCCGCGCGGCGCTCCACCGCGTCCGGCCCGACCTGGACGCACCAGGTGTCCCCACGGAGGTCCCCGCGCCACCCGCCCTCCAGCACCTCGGGCGGCCAGGAGGCGTCGGGGGGGCTCACCCCCAGGTGGGTCAGGTGGACCCCCTCGCCCTGCCCCAGCGAGCGCCAGGCGGGCCTGAGCGAGGGCAGCTCCCAGCGCATCAGGTTGCCGTGCTTGTTGCCGGTGAAGAGCGTGCTCCCATCCCCGTTGAGCTGCGCGTGGGTCAGGTCCTCGTCCCGGAGGGTGGCGCGCCAGGGGCCCTCCAGGTCCATCACCTCCACCCCAGCGCTGCTGAGCCAGGCCAGGCGCGCGCCGTCCTCGCTCAGGTCTGCGTCGCCGAGGGAGCTGGCGCCCTCCACCCGCTGGAGCTCGTCCCCGCTGCGCGTGTCCCACACCCTCACCGTGCGGTCGTAGGAGCAGGAGACTAGGCGGTCGCGCTCCCAGTCGAGGTGGGTCACCGCGTCGGTGTGGCCTGTCAGCTCACGCCACTGGCCGGAGCCATCCTCGGACAGGGCCAGCAGGCCCATGTGGCCGCCTACCGCGATCTCCGCCCCGTCGTCCGACACCGCCACGTCGAAGAGCTCCGAGGAGAACGGCTCCTTGGGGTAGGCGCGGGGGTCATCGGCGGGGGCCCCGTCGCGATCGCGCAGGTCCCAGGTCCTCAGGTTTCCCGACCACAGGCCCTGGTAGAGCCGCCCCTTGTGTCTCGGGCTCCACGCGGCGCCCATCCCGGTGTCCTTCTCGGGCAGGATCGTCAGCTCCCTGCGCGAGCGGGGGTCCCAGATCAGGGTCTCGCTCTGACACGAGACGGAGAGCGCCTCCCCATCGGGGCTGATCGCGAGCCCGTAGGGCCTGTCCTGGGCGCGCACCGCGCTCCAGCGCGCGATCCCGGTGGCGGTGTCGGTGGCGATCACCCTCCGGTCGGGGCTGGAGGTGAAGAGCACCGTGCCGTCCGGCGACAGCTCGCTCAGATCGACGTAGTCCTCGTGTCCCCGCGTGTCGGGGGGGGCGCGCGAGGTGTCCACCAGCACGATGTGGTTCTCGCTCATCAAGAAGAGCTGGGCGTCCCAGGTCGCGAGGCGCTGCGGGGGCTCGTGCACCAGCGGGAGGGACCACAGGCGTGACCCACCCAGCAGGTCCCACAGGTGGAGCGTTCCCCCCTGATCCACCACCGCCAGCCGGTCCTCCCCCACCGCGGCACCCACCCCGAGGAGCTCGCCGTAGCCGGGCAAGACGCGCGGGTTCTCGAGCGTCACCGCCCCCTCCTCTGCCCGGCCCAGGTCCCAGACCTTCAGGTCATGGGCGCCCGCGATCAGCCGCCCCCCGCTGAGGGTGAGGAGCAGCTCACCCCCCTGGGGCTCGAAGGAGCCCACCGTCCGCGCCTCCCCGCCGGCAAGGGGGATCGCGACCACCTCGCCGGTCTCGTAGCTGGCGGCGAACAGCCACTCCCCCGCTTCGTCCACCACCACCCTGCTGAAGTGGTGGCCCAGGCGTCGGGTCTGGACCTCGTCTCCCCGCTGTAGGAGCAGCTCCCCGTAGCCCAGGTCGTCGGTGCGGAAGCTGAGCAGGGTCCCGTCCGGGAGGAACCGGGTGTAGAGGTGCCAGTAGGTGCCGGGAGGGGCGGTGGGCCCTCTTCGAGGCGGCGCGGCGAGATCGGTGAGGTCCCAGAACCAGTAGGCCCCCTCCTCGTCGATCACCCCCAGGGCGCCGCTGTCGTCGCTCACCGCCACCGCTACGAGGTCCAGCTCGCCGCTCCCGTTGAGGCGGGTCCACTCCCGGGTCGCGGGGTCCCAGGAGCGGACGCGCCCCTCCATCTCCACCGTGAACAGCCGACCGCAGCGCGGGCACCAGGCGGCGTTGTAGGGGCCCGGGGTGTCGAGGGTCCAGCTGACCGGCTGGTGCGAGAGCTCCCACCACAGGCTCCGCGCGGTGAGGGTGTCCGCCAGCGCCAGGGAGGCCCTGAGCTCTTGGCGGGCCAGGAGCGGATCGCCAGAGAGCGCCCGCAGCCTCGCGCTCGCGGCGAGGGTTGACGCCTGCGCGACGCGGGAGGCCTCGGCGGCCAGCTCCGCCTCGTCCCGCAGCCTGGAGAACGAGGCCGCGGCGACCACCGAGGCGACGGTGACCAGGGTGAGCCCCCCCAGCACCCCCGCCTGGACGATCCTGCGCCCCCGCAGGAACCTGTCCCGCTTCTGGGCGCTGGCCTCCACGAAGCGCTGCCCCACCAGGGACAGGCCGATGTCTGTGTGCCCGGTGAGCTGGAGCGCGTCGCGCAGGGCGTCGCCCTGCCAGCAGTCGGAGGGGCGGCGCCCGAGGCGCTCCCACTTTCGGGCCGCGTCCTCAACCTCGGCGAGGAGGTGGAGGTCCTCCCGCGAGGTCTCGATCCAGCTGGCGAGCTGACGCCACTGGTGGGTGAGGGACTCGTGGGCCAGCTCCACCATCCGCGGGGACTCCCCCGACGAGATGACCAGCCGCGCGTCCACCAGCCGCTCCAGCACCTCGCCGGCGACCGCGGGCAGGCCGTCCACCGCCTCGTCCCACTCCAGCACCCTGCGGGTCCCCTCGGAGGTGACCGCGCGCAGGAGCACCTGCCTGGCGGCCTGGAGCTGAGCCCCGGTCAGCCCGGAGAGCACCCCGTCGGCGTGGTGGGCCAGCGCCCCCGCCACCCCGCCCAGCTCTCGGTAGGCGGCCCAGGTCAGCACCCTGCGCTCGGGGTCGCGCCGCTCCCAGAGGGCGCGGGCGGTGAACTGGAGCAGGGGCAGCGCCGCGGGGCTCCCGCGCACCGCGTCGGCCATCTCGGCCGGCAGCGCGGGGTCCTCGAAGCGGTAGCCCGCCAGCTCCAGTGGCCGCACCAGGGTGGTGAGCAGGGCGCGGGTGTCAGGGGGACGCACCACGAACACCTGCTTGAGGGCCCGGTGCGCCCCGCTGTGCGCGGCGAGCTTGCCGAGGAAGTCGTCTCGGATGGTGTAGATCACCCGGACCGGTTCGTTGAGCCCGTCGGCGCCGCTCATCATCGCGGTCAGGAAGGCGTCGCGCTCCTCGGGGTCCTCGCAGAGGGTGAAGGCCTCCTCCAGCTGATCGACGAACAGGAGGATCCTGCACCTGTGTCGCTCGGCGAGCTCGGCCAGGAACACCGACAGCAGCTCAGGGGCGCCCCGCAGGCGCTCGGCGGTGTCCTTGGGATCGAGCGGCGCCGCGGTGCGGGCCGCGGGCGGCGGCTCGGGGACGGGGAAGGCCTCGTCGAACAGGAGGCTCGCGGTGAAGGTGTGGTTGGAGGCCTGTGTGAGGCTCCGGTGGGTCGAGGATCCCTCCTTTACCTGGAGCGCCGCGCTCAGCGCCGCCAGGGGGTGCCGGCCCGGCCGGAGCTGGAGGGCGATCCAGTAGGCGTCCTCCCGCAGCCGGGGCAGGAGCCCCGCCATCACCAGCGAGCTCTTCCCCGCGCCCGACAGGCCGAGCACCGGGAGCACCGCGGCGCCCCGGAGCTGTTCCGCGAGCAGGGCGATCTCCTCGTCCCTGCCGAAGAAGTAGCGGGCGTGGGGTTCGAGAAAGGGCATCAGCCCGCGGAAGGGCGGCTCGTCCTCCCCCAGGGCCGGGCGCCCAGAGAGCAGGCGATCGAGGGTGCGCGTCGCGGTGGCGGCGGTGGGGCGCTGCTCCGGGGAGGCCGAGAGGCACCGCCGGACCAGGTGCCCCAGCTCGGGCGGCAGCAGCTCGGCGTTTGGGAGGGGAGGGGCCTCGCCGCTCAGGGCGCGCTCCCGGTAGACCGCTGAGTGGGCGGTCTGGCCCAGCTCCTGGAAGGGGTGCACCCCGGCCAGACACTCAAAGAGGATGATCCCCAGCGCCCACAGGTCGGTGGCGGGGCCCAGGGGCTGTCGGAGCCACTGCTCGGGGGCCATATAGCCGGGGGTACCCCCGCTGAGCCCCATGTCCCCGGCGCTGGCGCTGCGAGAAAGGCCGAAATCCACCACCCTCGGGCGGCCGTCGGGGGGGAGGAGCACGTTCTCTGGCTTGAGGTCCAGGTGGAGCACTCCCGCCGCCGCCGCTGCCTCCAGCGCGCTGGCGATCGCGAGGCCGATCCGGAGCGCCGCGCCCACCGAGAGCCGCTCCTGGGACAGCTGCTCGCGCAGGGTCCGCCCCTCCAGGTACTCCAGCGCCGCCCAGGGCATCCCCTCGTGGCGCCCCACGTCGTAGAGCTGCACCACGTTGGGGTGGTTGAGGCGGGCGGTGATCCGCATCTCCTCGACGAAGGCCTGGACGCTCTCCTCCTCCGCGAAGCGCTCAGGGTGGATCAGCTTGAGCGCCACCCTCCGCCCCAGGCGGGTGTCCCTGGCCAGGTAGACCACCCCCATCCCCCCCGCGCCCAGCAGGTGCTTGACGCGGAAGTGGGCGATCTTGGACCCTGGTTCGAGTGAGGTTCCACCGGTCAAGGGGTCAACAGCTCGAGGTCCAGCAGGCGCCCTCGCAGGCGGCGAAGGGCTCGCAGTCGTCGTTGAGACAGTCCGCCACACAGCTCAGGTAGCCCGCCTCGCTGGCGCACTCGGTCTGGTACGCGGCGCTCCCCAGGAAGCCCGCCTCGCAGGTCGCCTGGTCCTCCCAGCCCCACCCGTCGCAGGAGAACACCTTGGCGCAGACCTCCTCCACGGTGGCCGCGGCTCCGGTGCCCTCGGCGCTGGTGTCGCTGGTGTCGCCATCCTTGGCCCCGCAGGCCGCGAGGGTGAGGAACATCAGGCTGATCGTCGCTGCGCGCATGTCTCCTCCTGGGGTGGATACGCCAAGATAGCCGAAGGGGGGCCCTACTCGGTGAGGAATTCGGCCATGTAGGCATAGGGCGCGGTGAGCTGCCCCCGCCACAGGATGGCCGCCCGCTGCATCGGCCCGGGCAGGCCCGCCTCCTCCACGGTGGCGGCGCTCAGATCGGCGTCTGCCAGGCCGGGGATCAGGGGCGTGAGCGCCTGGGAGAAGGCCCGCGAGGCGTCGACGGGGAGCTCCGTAGGGAGGTTGGTGACCGCCATCACCGCCAGCCCCTCGGCCACCAGGCCGCTCGGCGCGTCGCCGGTGTGGGGGTCGTAGACGTACACGGGGTCGCCGGGCATGGTGTCGCGCACGGTGCAGGCGAGGGATCCGTCCACATCGCAGGAGATGTCGCCCACCGCGAGGAGCCTGGGAGAGGCCCCGTGGAAGAGCTTGCGGAGCACCTTCACCCCCGCGAGGCGCGGGAAGCGCTCCTCCCAGTAGATCCCGTTCACCAGCACCGTGAGGTGCGGGAGGTGCTGGTCTAGGATGCTGGTGTAGCCCTCCTTTCCGCGGGTGTAGTAGTCCTGCAGGTCGAAGGACTCGTCCGGGGCGTGGGGCTCGACGAGGTGCTCCTCGCGGAATTCCACCGCCAGGATCTCGCGCCGCCCCTCGGCGACGCGGGCCTCCAGCGCGTCGGGGCTGACCTTGGTGTGCGGCAGGTGCTCCAGGATCTCCCAGGCGCCCCCGGCGACCCTCCCGTAGCCGGTGATCCCGATCACCAGCGGGGTGATCTCCGCCGGCCAAGACGCCTCGGCCAGCAGCGCCTCGCCGGCGCGGGCCACCGCCGCCATCGCCTCGGTGGCGTCGGCGTACTCGTGGGTGGGGCGCAGCTCCGAGAGGGGGGTGGGGTGGCCGAGCGCCACCAGCCTGTGGCCCAGGGTCCACAGGGTGTCCACCATCCCCGCCAGGCCCGCGTGGCGCCCAAAGGCCACCAGCCGCTGCCCGCCCTCGTCGGTGATGGTCTCGTAGTCAAACAGGGTGCAGCTCAGGTCCATCAGGCGCCGCAGCATGTCCATGTTGTAGGGCTGCCCCTTGATGGTGTGCGAGAAGAACAGGTAGGCCTTGCCCGCCTTGAACAGGTCCGTGGGCATCTCCTTGATCCCGATCACCAGGTCCGCGTCCACTGCCTCGTGGCTGATCCTCGCCCCCGCCTCCGCGTAGGCCTGATCGGGGAAGGCGCGCCGATCGAAGGGCTCCACCGTGAGGTCTAGTCCTCGCGAGATCAGCTTCGCGGCGTCCTCTGGGGTGAGCGCCACCCTGCGCTCCCAGGGGTTCTTGTCTTCGAGGCGGATACCGATGCGGTTCTTCATCCAGAGGCTCCTCTTTTGGAGCCCCAATAGGCTCTTTGGCGGGAGGAGGCAAGGGCGGGGGGCGTGGGCGCCCGGGGGGCCAGCGCCGCCCTGTGGGCCCCTCCACCAGCCCGCGAGCGCGCTCCGAGGATCCTGCTCGCGCTGTCTGCACCCCTGTCGCCGGGGCCGCGCCGCCGCACCTGCGCCCCTCGCGCACCTCCCCCACGATCAGCGCCGCCTCCGCAGGGCGCGCAGGAACCGCGTGACCGTCTGGACAAGGCGCCGCAGGTGGCGCCGCGAGGTTGGACCTAGTGCGGGTCGCGTCCGGGGGAGCGGCCAAGAGAGAGCCAGTCCACCACGGTGAGACCGCCGGTGACGGACGGGAAGACCTGCCGAGGGCTCGGACCGGAGGCAATTGCCGCAGTGGTTGCGCCGCGTCACCTGGCGTCGATAGGGCGTGGCAGGCCAGAGGGCGCACGGGGAGTGGGAGGCTGACGCCGGGGCGTCGATGACCTGGAGGTTGGTCAGGTCGTCCCTCGCAGGGGGCAGGTGCAGCCCCACGAGGCGGCGGACGGGCTGGCGCGGGCCCCCGGCTCGGTCGCGAAGCGCTCCGCGGGACCGCTCCTCGTCGACCAGCGGCGGGGCGCCGGGGCGCGGGCCCAGGCCCTCCAGAGGCTGCCGCGCCGTGGGAGGGAGGAGGTCTGGCTGGACGTGGAATTGTGCTCAGGTGAGGCGCGAGCCCTGGCAGCCGCTCAGCCACGCCGGGGGGGCGCGGGGCGCGGGGCGGTGGTGGTAAGGTGTAGCTCTGCACCTTCAGTCTGTGAGGTCCCGATGCTCCGCTCCCCGATGATCCTGCTCGCGCTGGGGGTGCCCACTGTCGCGGGGGCCGCGACGCTGAACGTGTGCGCCTCGTGCTCCTACACCACGATCGGCGGCGCCTACACCGATGCCTCCAACGGGGACACCCTCGTGGTAGCGGCTGGCACCTACAACGAGCGCGTCGACTTCAACAAGCACCTGACGGTGATCGGGGCGGGGGCGGGGAGCACGGTATGGAACGATAGCGGGGGGGGGGGGGCCCCGGCCACAACGACGGGGGGGAAAACGA
>JAFGVK010000232.1 GCA_016938035.1 Deltaproteobacteria bacterium
AGCTCGCGCCCGCTCATCGCCGCTCCGTCTCCCGAGCGGGGCGGCCCACCGGGAGGGGCCGCCCAGCCGCAGGCCCCCACCCCGCGCTCTGGAGGGCGCAGGCCCCAGCGCCATGAGCCAGCGCCAGCGCCCGCGCATCGCCGCTCCGTCCCCCGCCAGGGGGGGCCTCGCTGGGTAGGTGAGCGGTATCACCACCCCGCGCTCTGGAGGGCGTGGCGCAGGCCCCAGCGCCATGAGCTCGCGCCCGCTCATCGCCGCACCGTCCCCCTGGCGGGGAGGCCCACCGGGAGGGGCCGCCCAGCCGCAGGCCTCCCACCCCGCGCGCTGGAGGGCGCAGGCCCCAGCGCCATGAGCCAGCGCCAGCGCCCGCTCATCGCCGCTCCGTCCCCCTGGCGGGGAGGCTCACCGGGTGGGGCACGCGTCCGCCCAGCCCTCGCCGCAGGTCACCCACCCCGGGGGCAGGCAGGTGGAGGAGAACCACCAGCAGGCGTCGGGATCGTCGGGGGGGGCCGCGAGGGTCTCGGCGTCGCCGCAGCCCAGCTCCGCCTCCATGCAGCCCTGAGGCACGCGCTCGCCCGTGAAGTCCACGCAGTGGGCGCCGTCGTCGGTCTCCTGGAGCAGGCGCCCCGCGATGACCGCGCAGCCCGCGGCCTCGCAGTCGTCGGGGAGCTGGTCGGCGCAGGTGAGGGCCTCGGCGGGGCAGCCGAGGAGCAGGGTGATCAGCAGGGTGAGCATGGTGCCTCCACCGTCGGAGCGTACCGGATCCTTGCGGCGGCGCGGCGAATTATGCGGGGGTGTGCCGGTGATCGCCCTGTTCATCCGGCGCAGACGCGCTGATCCGAGGTGCGGCGGCCTTGGCACCGTGCCCCGATTTGTCAACAACGAAGGGAGTAAGTTGACTGGACTGATATGTCAGTCTACTTGTGGGGGCAGGCCCTAGGGCGAACCCTCGGAGGTTGAAATGAGCAAGCGCTTCCTCGGCATCGACATGGGGGCAGAGACCCTCAAGCTCGCGGAGCTGATCCAGGAGCCAGACGGCACCCTCCGCTGGGGGCAGCGGGTGCTGGTCGAGCACCAGAAGGCCCCACTGGAGCGCCTGCTGCAGCTCCTCGCGCCGCTCTGGAGGGGCCTGGACGGGGTGGCGGTCACCGGGCGCCTGTCCCGGCAGGTCAGCCTCCCCCGCATCCCCGAGAAGCAGGCCCGCGCCGCGGGCTACCGCTATGTCCGACCCCAGGGTGGTGCGGCGACGGTGGTGTCTATCGGCTCCCACGGCTTCTCGGTGCTGGAGCTCCGCGAGGGCTCGCCCGACGTGTTCCGCGAGAATTCCCGCTGCTCCCAGGGCACCGGGAACTTCCTCCGGCAGCTGGTCGAGCGCTTCTCGCTGACGGTGGAGGCTGCCTCTGAGGTGTGCGAGTCGGTAGAGGAGCCCGCGCCCCTCTCTGGGCGCTGCCCGGTCATCCTCAAGACCGACATGACCCACCTGGCCAACCAGGGCATCGACCGCGCCAGGATCTTGGCCGGGCTGTACGACGCGGTGGCCGAGAACGCCGAGGTGCTCATCAAGCCGCGCCTCTCTCCCCCGAAGGTGCTGTTGGTGGGAGGGGTGAGCCGCTCCCGGCGCATCCGCGAGCACTTCGCGACCTTCGCCGTCCGCAACGGGATGACCTTCTCGACGCTGGAGGAGGACGAGGCGCTGTTCATGGACGCCTTCGGCTGCGCCAGCCTCGCGGCGGAGGCGGGCCTGGCGGTGCCGAGCCTGGAGTCGATCGTGCTGGAGGAGGAGAGCGGCCACAGGGCGGACCTCCCCTCGCTCAAGACCGCCCTCCACAGGGTCAAGCGCATGCCCAAGCCCGCACCCGCGGTGGACGACCGGGAGCGCGCGCTGGTGCTGGGCCTGGACATCGGCTCCACCGGCTCCAAGATGGTGGCGGTGGACGTGAAGACCCTGGAGCCGGTGTGGGAGGGCTACGGCCCCACCGGCGGGCAGCCGGTCGAGGCGGCCCGCGGCCTGGTGGAGCAATTCACCCAGACCACCTGGGCCCGCCACCAGGTGCTCGGCCTGGGCGCCACCGGCTCTGGTCGCGAGATCGTCGGCTCGCTGCTCCACTCGTGCTACGGGCCGGCGCCGGTCTTCGTGCTCAACGAGATCGCCGCCCACGCGCGGGGCGCCACCTTCTTTGAGCCCCGCGTCGACACCATCTTCGAGATCGGCGGGCAGGACGCCAAGTACATCCGCCTCTCGGACGGGAGCGTGGTGGACGCGGCGATGAACGAGGCCTGCTCGGCGGGCACCGGCTCTTTCATCGAGGAGCAGGGCAAGCGCTTCGAGGGCATCGACAACATCGTGCAGATGGGGCAGGTCGCCCTGGAGGCGGAGGAGGGGGTCTCCCTCGGCCAGCACTGCTCGGTGTTCATGGCGGAGATCATCGACGAGGCGGTGGGGGCGGGCCTGGCGCAGACCACCATCGTGGCGGGCATCTATGACTCGATCATCCAGAACTACCTCAACAGGGTGAAGGGGAGCCGGTCGGTGGGAGAGGTGATCTTCTGCCAGGGCATGCCCTTCGCGGCGGACGCCCTGGCGGCGGCGGTGGCCCGGCAGACCGGGGCGGAGGTCATCATCCCGCCCAACCCCGGCACGATCGGGGCCCTCGGCATCGCGATCCTCACCGTGGAGGAGGGCCGGATGGCGGGCGAGCCGGTGGACCTGGGGGTCTTCCTCGGGGCGCAGGTGCTCGGGCGGGACAATTTCATCTGCCCCTCCACCAGGGGCTGCGGCGGATCGGGCAACAAGTGCCGCATCGACCGCATCAGCACCCTGGTCAACGGGAAGAAGCAGCGCTTCACCTGGGGCGGGGCCTGCTCCCTGTACGACAAGGGCACCGGCAGGGTGAAGCTCCCCGACGGGGCGCCCGATCCCTTCCGCGAGCGCACCGAGTACATCGACGCGCTCATCGCCAAGGTCACCGAGCGGCGGGACCGGACCCTGATCGCGATCTCGGATGAGTTCACCCTCAAGGGCCTGTTCCCCCTCTTCGCCACCTTCCTCCACCAGGCGGGCTTTGACCTGGAGGTGCACGCCAACGCCGACCACCAGGTGCTGAAGCGCGGTATCGAGGAGGCGAACGTCCCCTTCTGCGCGCCCATGCAGCAATTTCACGGGGTGGCCTCGCAGATGGCCGAGGGGGAGGCGCGCTGGCTCTTCCTCCCCATGATCCGGTCCCTCACCAAGGTGAAGGACGAGACCAGGGCCGTGCTCTGCCCCATCGTGCAGGCCTCCACCGACATGCTGCGCTGGGACCTGGGGAAGGAGAACGACCACCGCATCCTCTCCCCGGTGGTGGACATGGGGGCGAGCTACCGCTCCCCTGAGGCGGAGGCCTCGCTGGCGGGCCTCGCCGCCCTGCTGGAGCTGCCCGAGGCGGTGTGGCGCCCCGCGATGCGCGCCGCGATCGAGGCGCAGGAGGCCTTCGCCGACTTCCTGCTGGAGCTGGGCGCCACAGCCCTCGCCTTCGCCGAGGAGCACAAGCTGGTGCCGGTGGTGGTGCTCGGGCGCACCTACACCATCTACAACAAGGTGCTCAATTCCAACGTGCCCGCGATCCTTCGGGAGCAGGGGGCCCTGCCCATCCCGGTGGACTGCTACCCGGTCCGCGAGGACAACCCGGTCTACAACGACCTGTACTGGGCCTATGGCCAGCGCAACCTGCGCGCGGCCCACCAGGTCCGCAAGACGCCGGGGCAGTACGCCCTGTGGACCTCGAACTACTCGTGCGGGCCCGACTCGTTCAACCTGCACTTCTTCTCGTACACCATGGAGGGCAAGCCCTTCGCGGTGATCGAGACCGACGGCCACTCGGGCGACGCCGGCACCCGCACCAGGGTCGAGGCCTTCCTCTACACCGTGGCGCAGGACCGGCTGCGCGAGGGGCTGCGCCCCGCCCGCAAGTCCCTCAAGCGCATCGAGCTGGACAAGGAGGGCCTGAACGAGATCCGCAAGCGGGGTGAGCGGGTGCTCATCCCCCGCATGGGGCCCGGCGCTGAGTCCGTCGCCGCCGCCCTCCGCGGGGTGGGGGTCGCCGCAGAGGCGCTGCCGATGCCCGACCAGGAGGCTCTGGGGATGGGGCGCCGCCACACCTCGGGCAAGGAGTGCGTGCCCACCACCGTCACCCTCGGCAGCCTGCTCCAGCGCCTCAAGGGGGAGGAGGACACGGACGAGATCTTCTCCTTCTTCATGCCCACCGCCAACGGCCCCTGCCGCTTCGGCGTGTACAACATGTTCCACAAGATCACCCTGGAGCGCCTGGGCTGGAAGGACCGGGTGAAGCTGTGGTCGATCGAGGACTCGGACTATTTCGGGGGGCTGCCGCAGGGCTTCTCGCTGCTGGTCTTCGCCGGCTTTATGGCAGAGGACCTGCTGCTGGAGATGGTCTACGACGCCAGGCCCAGAGAGACGGAGCCCGGCGCGGCAGAGCGCCTCTACGAGCGCTACACCGCCGAGCTGCGCGCCCTGCTAGAGCGCAAGCACGACCTGGAGCTGGGGCCCGCCCTGGTGCAGGTCGCCACCGAGAACCTGTTCGGGGTGGCCGGCCTGCTGCGGCGCGCGGCCAAGGACTTCGCGCGGGTGCGGCGCGACGTGCGGCTCCCCACCGTGCTGATGGTGGGGGAGATCTACGTCCGCTCCGACCCCTTCTCCAACGACTTCACGGTGAACCAGATGGAGGCGCGGGGCATCAAGGTGCGCTTCGCCCCCTTCAACGAGTGGCCGGAGTACGTGGACTTCCTCAACAAGGGCCGCCACAAGCGCTCGCTCTCGCAGGCCTTCTCGTCGCGGGTGCAGGGGCAGGTGCAGCGTGCGACCTACCGCATCGTGGCGGAGATCCTTGGCTGGCCCGCGCGGACCTCGGTGGAGGAGACGGTGGCGGCGGCGCAGCGCTACGTGCGCCGCGAGCTGGAGGGCGAGGCGGTGCTCACCCTCGGCGGCCCCCTGCACGAGTGGCACGCCGGCCTGATCGACGGGGTGGTGAGCGTCGCGCCGCTGGAGTGCATGCCCGCCAAGATCGCCCAGGCCCAGTTCTTCCATATCGCCGAGGAGGAGGGGCTGGTGAGCCTGTCGCTCTCGCTCAACGGCGACCCCGTGGACCCTGTGGTGTGGGACAACTTCGCCTACGAGGTGAAGGCGGTCGCGGCCCGTCGCGAGGCGGAGGGCGCCAAGCCCCGCACCAGCCCCATGCCCTCGCACCGTCCCCTGTGGAAGCGGGCGGCCGGCAAGGCGCTGGCGGTGGCGCGGACCGTGGGCGAGGCGCGTTAAGGGCGCGGTCTGCTCGGTGAGGTCGGGTGCGGTGAGGCCCCCGGGTGGGGGCAGCCCTGACCCTGGGCGGAGCGCGCGAGGCGCGGTCTGCTCGGTGAGGTCGGGCTGGCTGCGGTGAGGCCATCGGTGGGGGGGCGCCCCGGCCCCCGCGCGGAGTGTGCGCGGCGCGGTAGGGGGGCGGTCTGCTCGGTGAGGTCGGGTGCGGTGAGGCCCCCGGTGGAGTGGCCGCCCCGGCGACGGCGGGCTGCTGGTGGAGGGCGTGCCCTTCACGGTGCGGTGAGGCCCCCGGTGGAGTGGCCGCCCCGGCCCCCGCGCGGTGACCCCTCATCCATCCACGGAGGCGAGATCTCCCCGACAAGGTGATCCAGCCGCGAGGAGGTCCCCATGGTTCCACATCGCAAGGTCACCGACGAACAAGAGGCGCGGGCACTGCTCGCAGAGGTCGAAGCTCACGGCCTGACCGCGGGCCAGTGGGCTCGAAGGCATGGCGTCGACGGGCGCTCCATGAACGCCTGGCGCATCAACCTCGC
>JAFGVK010000233.1 GCA_016938035.1 Deltaproteobacteria bacterium
CTCTGGTCCAGAGGAGGGGCGGGGTCCAGCTCGGGGGGCGGAGTGTCCGCGGGGTCCTGGTCGACGTGTGGAGCGCCTCCCGCGTCCTCGGCCTCCCCCTGATCCTCGGGTGGTGCGCCGGCGAGCGGAGCGTCGCCGAGGCCAAGAGAGCCGGCCTCTTCGGTGGAGGTCAGCGGTGGGGGCGCGTCCCCTCGTGGGGGCTCCCAGCCGTTCCCGTCGCCGCCCGAGGGCATGTCTCCATCTTCCGCGTCGGAGAGGCCGTGGAGCAGGGTGTGGACGAAGTCCTGGCGCACCTCCGGCGAGGTGCAACCCCGCTCCGACAGCCAGACCTCCGGGGTCGGGGGGTCCTGCGCCTCGAGGTATTCGCGTACCAACGCGGTGATGTCGACATTCTTCTCGGGAGAGACCTGATCCATGGGGCGCCGCATAGCTGGAGGGTTTGCGGCGAACCCTACCACGAACCTCTCATGAGCTCACACCCTCTGTTGCGGGAACCAGCCAAAGAAGGTGGAGAGGTGGGTGCGATGGGCCGGAACGAGGTAGTCGAAATTCACTCCCCGGTCTGACACCTCCCAGTACTCCCGCTCCACGATGGAGCACAGCTCCTCGTGGATCGAGCCGAGGCGCGCCGGCAGCTCGGCCCGCATGTCCTCGTAGATGCGCCGCGCCAGCGCCAGCTCCCCGTGCTCCAGGTAGTAGACCGCCAGCTTCACCTGCGCCTTGCGCACCCCGCGCAGGGCCGACTCCTGCGCCAGCGAGTCGTCTGGCTCCCGGTCCACGTCGAGCAGCACGTCGAGCACCGCCTCGTGGCTCTCTAGCCCGACCTTGTGGATGTGTTCAAGCAGCGCCCCCAGGTCATAGGCGGCGATCTCCAGGATGAAGGGGAGGGACTTGGAGAAACCGAGCTGCCCGTAGAACTTGAAGTGCTCCGCCACCCGCAGCACCCGAGCGGTCTCGCCAGCGTCGACCAGCGCCTCGCCCAGGGCGCGGTACTCGTTGAACAGGTTGTAGGTCGTGCGCACGTCCACCGCGTTGATCGCTGCGCGCAGGTAGGTGTTCATGTAGCGCAGGGCGAGGTCGAGGGTCTCGCCGTCCCCCTTCTCCAAGGCCGCGGCCGCCACCCTGCGGGTCAGGATCGCGATCAGGTGGTTGATGTCGCGGTTTCGGTTCAAGGCGTCAGAGAACACCGCCTGGTACTGGCGCAGGATCTTCATCTGCACCCAGGTCCTGCGCTCCACCAGCAGCTCCACCATCTCCCGGTGCAGGGCCACCAGGTCCTGGTCCTCAGCCGCGCGCTCGCGGATGTCAAACCACGCGGCTGGGAGCTGCTCCCTGCGCTCCACCGCCTCTATCGCCAGCTCCGCCAGCGCGGTGAGCGCGGTGAGCCCGATCGCCTTGTCGCGCTGCTCAGTCGCTGAGAGGCCGATGTCTCCAAGCTGTTCGACGCTGGTGAGCAGCTCGGACCGCCCTCGCTCCAGGTCGCGCTGCCGCCCACCGGCCAAGCCGGTGAGGGCCTGGCTGCCGGTGCGCTGCAGGTGCTGCACGATCCGCCCTGGGGAGAGGAAATCGAACACGTAGGCGAAGTAGGGGAGGATCAGGAGCAGCCCTGCGCTCAGGAGCACCTCCAGCGCCAGCACCATGTGCCAGGGCCAGACATCCCCGTGGAGTGAGGTGGTGATCCAGAGGGTGAGCACGGTGAGGACGATGTAGAAGCCCATCACCCCCACATTGACCGGGTCTCTCAGGAACAGCTCGGTGATGCGCGGGGTGTACCTGTTGGCCGCCAGCTCGAGGATGATGGCGACGACGGTGATCGCCACCCCCAGCACCCCCACCGTCACCTCGGCGAAGCTGCCCAGGGCCTCCGTGGCGTTGGGGTCGGTCATCAGGGACACGAGCCCGCCCTGCGCCCCGAAATCGAGCCACCACAGCGCGCCGTACCCCAGCGCAGAGGCCAGGAACAGGGCCAGGAAGGTGAGGGTGATCCCCGGGAGGGCGAAGACGCGAGGGCTGCTCATGTGGACCTGATAACCCGCGGTCCGGGTGGTGGCGGTGGTCCCTCGGAGGCCGCTGCTCCCCGGCCTTCGAGGTCCTCGGCGCTGGCTAGGGGGCGAATCGGCAGCCAGCGGGATGATCGGTGCGCCACGAGCGGTTGTGTACCGCGGTGCGCTATACTCCGCTCTCACGCCAAGGAGGCCTCATGTCCCTGCGCCCGATCCTCACCGCCCTGCTGCTGCTCCCGACCCTCGCCCTGGCGGGGCCGTCGGTGCCGCGCTCCCAGCAGTCCCTCATCCCCGCAGCGCAGCTGGCCGGTGTCGAGGCGGGGGAGGCGGAGCTGCTGGCCCTCACCGCCAGGCTCGATGAGGCGCGCAGCGCGGAGGAGGAGGCGAAGGGCGCCATCCGCTCCTCCGAGCTGGAGGTAGAGGCGCTCAAGGCGCAGCTCAAGGCCGACAAGGCGGAGCTGGCCACCGCCAAGGCGGCCGGGGAGGGCAAGAAGGCAGCCAAGGAGCAGATCGCCGCTACTCAGGAGGCGATCGAGGCGGCGCAGACCGCTGAGGGTGCGGCCAAATTCGCCCACCGGGTGGCCAAGGCAGAGGTCGTCCTGATCAAGGCGCAGCGCGACCTCAAGGAGGCAGAGCTGGAGCTGCTCAAGGCGCAGGGCGTGGCGGAGGGCGGGGGTGAGATCGACGTGAGCCGCTTCGAGATCGCGGTCAGCAAGGCCAAGATCGAGGCGGAGCAGGCCCGCACCGCGCGCGCGGAGGCAGAGACTGGCCTGGCGAAGCACGACTGAGACCAGCGCCATGCTGATCGGTCGGGGGCGTCAGCTGGCGCGCCCCGAGCCTGGCGCCTGGGGGCACTGGTCAACCAGCCGGACGGTCTCACAAGAAGCGCTTCATCATTCCAATGGAACCATCAGATGAAGTAGCTCGTCGAATCTTCTAGACCGCAAACGGGCGCCGAGGCGCTATGCATATCGGCGCGTGATCGCCGTTCCCTAGGAAGGAAGGGTGCGTTGGTGCGCGACGAGCGTAGGAACAGGGACACGCGCCGAGAGGCCAGCGGAACGCTGCCCGCCTGGGATTGGGTCGCGTAGCGCCGGGTCCCTAGTGCAGCCTGACTAGGCCGTCCTGCAGCACCCGCTGGGTGTCGTCCCAGGACCTGGTCTCGAAGCTGAGCTCCTTCCCCGCCTCGTACCAGAAGTGCAGCTTGAGGGTCTGCCCCGGATAGACCGGCGCGGCGAAGCGCGCTGAGAGGTGGGCCATGCGCCGCGGATCGCGGGTCATGGTCTCGTCGATCAGGTCGCGCTGTGCGAAGGCGAGGGTGCACAGCCCGTGCAGGATCACCCCGTTCAGTCCCGCCGCGATCGCCGCCGCCGGGTTGAGGTGGAGGGGGTTGTGATCGCCCGAGGCCGCGGCGTAGCGCTCGGCCTGATCGCTGTCGACCATCTGCATCGAGATGTAGTCGGGGTCCTCCCGGTTGGGGGTGGGGCGTGAGGCCCCGACCTCGCCCCGCTCCTTGAGGAAGAAGGAGGAGCGGCCGCTCACGGTGAGGTGCTCGCCGACCCGCTCCTCGAAGGCGAAGTGGTAGAGCTTGCCGGTGTCCTTCTGCACGATCTCGTCGAGCTTGACCCGCACCTCCACCGTGTCGCCCACCCGCATCGAGCGGTGGAAGTCCGCCGAGTGGCCCGCGTGGTAGAAGCGGCTCAGGTCGATCCGCAGGCGCCCAGCCATCGCGAAGAACGCGTCCACCAGGAAGCGGACGTGGAACATCGGGGGGGCCAGGGCGGTGGCACCGTAGTAGGCGGGGTTGGGGTCCGAGGTGGCGCGGGTGTAGGCGTGGACCGCGCCCTGGGTGATGGGGAAGGAGCCGACGGTCTCCCAGGTCCCCTGCTGGATGGGCGCCGCCGCCTTGCCGCCCACCGCCTCGCGGATGGCGTCGAAGTCCAGCACCGCGGCGAGCTGCATCAGCTCGTGGAGGTTGTCGGCCACCGCGGCGCCGCTCATGAAGGCGGCGGTGCTGTCCAGCTCGCCCGAGAAGATCGACGCCAGGGTCGCGGCGCTGGTGGTGATGGTGCAGGTGGGGGCCCCGCTCAGCCCCTCGCGCACCGCGCAGGTGCCGTGGTCAAAGGCCACGGTCCACGAGCCCGCCCCGTCGACCACCCAGTGGAACGTAGCTACCCAGTCGGCGGCGTCATCGGCCCTGAAGCCCTGACAGAAATGGCTGAACGCCCGCTTGATCATGACACTCCTCGCCCCGGGGAGCGCCCCGCGGGTCACCTCCTCCTATCCCGATCCCCCCTGAGGGCGAGCGCCCCCGTCTCAGCGCAGCGCCGCGCTCAGCGAGAGCAGGTGTCCCTCCTGCGCCCTGTCGGTCACCTCGAGGCCGCCGCGGCGCACCGCCCCGAGCCAGTAGGCCGGCGCCGCCGCATAGACCTCGCCACGCGCCTCCAGGCGGCGGAGCACCGCGTCCCCCGCGCCGCCGCCTAGGGTGAGGACGCTGAGGTGGACCCGCCCGCCGGGCGCGGTCACCCGCCTCAGCTCAGCGAGGAGGGGGGCGGGGTCGTGGAAGAGGTGGAGAAAGCCCCAGCTCATCACGGTGTCAAAGGTGTGATCGCGGAGGGGGAGCGCCGCCGCGTCCGCCTGGAGCAGCAGGTGGCGCCGGGTCTGGATCGCTCGCCCCTTGGACGCCAAGCGACGCGCGCCTCGGCCCAACATCGCACCCGACAGGTCGGTGAGGATCAGCGGGCGCGCGGTCGCAGCGTAGATCTCGGCGGTGAAGACCAGGCTCCCGGCCCCCACGTCGAGGGCGGGCCCGTGCCCCTCGATCAGGGCGGTGGCCGCCAGCTGCGCGTAGTGGGCGGGGGAGCTGCCCCACACCAGCCGGTTGTAGATCCGACTCCCCACCAGGAGATCGTAGCCGGGGGCGAGGCGGTCGTAGGCCGCAGCTCTCCGGTCGGGGGGAAGCACGGTGACGACGCCGTCGCGCAGCGGTTGGACCTGAGCCTCTGGAGAGAGCAGCGCGCGGAGCATGAGCGCCTCCTCGGCGCCGCGGCGCCGTTGCTCCACGCACTGTATCGTGCGAGAGGGGAGGCTGTGACTGGAGCGCGCATGTCATTCCTCTCTCTGCTGGCCCTCCTGGGGGGCTGCCACAACGCCTGCCAGGACCTCTGCTACGACATGGCGGACTACGCGGAGGACTGCGGTCTCACCGTCACCTCAGCGGCCTTCGACGCGTGCATGGAGGCCCAGGAGGGTGACGCGTCGCGTGAGGACCGCGCCACCTGTCGTCAGGCCAACGACCCCGAGCTGCTCCGCTCGGAGTGGTCCTGCGCGGACCTGGAGTCCTACTGGGCCGAGTGAGCGCCCCCCGCACCGCTCAGGTGCACTCGACCCGCCCCTGTCCCAGCACCCCGGAGCAGCCGAGCTGGCGCCGGAGCAGGAGCGCGAAGAGGCCCACCGCCACCGCGACGAACAGCAGGGCCGCGCCGGTGAAGATGGGGGTGGCGACGAAGGCCTTGAAGGTGAACACGCTCAGGATCGCGTAGGCCACGAAGGGGCACACCAAGCCCCACTGGCTCACGTAGAATTCGCGGGTGAAGAATTCCCTTCGGAAGTAGTTCGCCAGCAGCGACAGTCCAAAGAGCAGGTACCACGTCTCGAAGGCGAAAGCGAGCACCACCACCCCCGTGAAGTAGGCCCCCAGCTCTGCCCCGTGGTGGTGCTCAAGGTAGTGCCCCAGGCGGTAGGCGGTGATGGCGAAGAGGGTGATGTTGGGGATCACGATGAGGAAGGAGGGGAGGAATTGCCGGGCCGGGAGCCCGTCCGCCGCGAAGTGGCTGGTGAAGACCGAGTTGAGCTTCACCACCAGCAGGAAGGCGCCCATCGTGGCGGAGATCGCGGAGAGGAAGGCGGCGGTGTGGGCGATGTCCGGGTTCTTGGCCATCGCCGCGATCCCCGCCCCGGTCACTGAGGCCATCGCCAGCGCGAAGGGGTGGAGCAGCCAGCCGAAATGGATCTTGTTCAGGTCAAAGCTCTTCTCAAAGGAAGTTCGCAGCAGCCGGATCTCGGTGAGCATCAGGAAAGACCAGGGGAGGATCCAGCCGATCAGCCCGGGCAGCATCAGGGCCTGGAGGTTCTCGGCCATCCCTGGCACGAAGAAGCGCACCGGCCCGATGATCACGTTGAGGGTCATAAAGAGCGAGATGAAGGGCGCTAGAACACCGGAGTTGGCGATGGGATCGTCCATCAGCGCGGTGTGGGCCCCGGTCCGCATCCACCGGACCAGGCCGCCGAGCAACCACAGCGACAGCGCGGCGTGGAGGGTGATGAAGACCAGCATCAGCCCCTCCAGGCCGTAGAAGAGGGCGCTCTGCCCACCGGGGAGCGCGCTGTGCTGCACGTCTGCCAGCTTCACGAGGCCCGGCCCGGTGTACCAGGTGAACTGCAGGAAGGCGAAGGGCACGATGGAGATCCCCCCGGCGCCCAGAGCGGCGAGGAAGAGCAGGGGGGTATAGGGACGAGACATCGGGAGCTCCTCTGGGCGCGTGGGCGCGCCGTTTGGTCCACAGAGCCCCGGCCCCCGCCGCCCGTCGCAGCGAGCTGGCGGCGCCGTAGGTGGTAATACAAGGACTGACCATCGGCGGTCCGTGGCGCCCTGTGCAACCCTTCGCCTACGCGCTGGAGGGCTCTTGCGTCGACTCCTCCTCCCTCTCCCCTCGCTCGCGGCCTGCATCGGCGTGCGGTACTTCGAATACGCGGCTGGCACCGTGAGCCTCAGCGAGAGCCACTTTCAGCACGACTGCGCCGAGGCGAGCGAGGCGTGCTGTCGGGACGTGCGCGCGCTGGTCGCAGACACGGACGGCGAGCTCGTCGAGCTCCTCCAGGAGGAGATGGACGTCCTCCCCTCTCTCGTTGTCGACGGGGCATCGTTTGACCCACTCGATCCGATTCCATCAAAAACACGGTTGAACCAACGGGATACGCGCACTGTTCTCCCGTTTCTCCCGCTCGCCACCCCAACCGCCGCGCCAGGGGAGCCTTCTCACGCGCCCCTCGGGGACGCGGCGTTGGATCCCACAACTTCACGCTCCTGGACGGGGTGGGCTCAGCCGGAAAGAGCCAGGGGGGGGACACGCCTCTATGCCCAAAATCTCCCCTGCGTGGTTGATTTGGTGGATCCGGCATGAGTGGGTTTGAGGAGGAGTCCGTGGTGGTGGCATGGAGCGACCTCTGCCCCAGCGCAGACCACGGCCTCCGGGCGGTGGGGCTTCACGAGCTCGACGACGGGAGCCTGGGGCTGACGGTCCGCGTTCACCTGGAGAGGGACGGCGAGGAGGAGCCGACCCGCCCCTATGTCGCCCTCCAGACCCGGGCCGTGGGAGCCCGTGCGGTGGTGGTGCGGGTCCAGTAGTTTCACGGGGCGCCGATCCGCTGGCCGCTCGACGCGGGTCCTTGTTTCCGCGCTAGTCGCATACAAAATTAGGCGTCCTCCCGAGGTAACGGCGGACACTCGCCGACATGCCTAGCGACTCGGGGCCCGTCCGGAAGCTTCGACAAGCGACGCCATAGGATGGTTCCTGTGGAAGGCCCAAGCGCTTCCTGTGGGACCGTCCGCCGGATGGACCGCTGCCCTTCACGGCGGCGCGCCGCTGGCCACGCGGCCCGAGCGCTCAGGCCCGGGAGCGTCGCGCACAGGCAGGAGATCCGGCCCATGCGTCCGTTCCTTGCGCACGACGCCATCGATTCGCAGGGCGGATCCGTCGGTATGGACGACGTCGCGACAACCGTGACCGCTCGGCGAGGGTTCAGCAGCCCCTTGCAGCCCGCGCCGCGCCCGTGGAGCGTCGCGGCAGGGGGCTAACACGAACGAACCAACGTTATCGGTGCGTGCCTCGCGCTCCGCGCCGGCCGCTGGGTCGTTCCGAGCCTTGGACAGGCGGGTGGTTGCACGACGTCGTGCCCTCGGACCGGAGTCCCTGACAGGGGGGCGTCGGCAAGGGGGAGCCGCCGCAGATCGGTGGCGTGCTCAGCGACCTGGTAGGGGGGGACGGCACGGTGCTCTCTCCGCTAGCGTCGGGCGCGTTGGGGAGGTGTGGCGGGCGTCCCGCGGGGCGGGTCACCAGCGGGCGGAGGGCTCGCCCGCCAGAGAGCGCGGCACCGCGGACGCGCCCGGCGCGCGGGCCGTCCGAGTGGCGCGTCCGAGCCCTCACCGGCCCACGTTCATCCACGCCGCCAGCGCCACGGACAGGAGGTAGGCCCCCAGGCCCAGGCCCACCAGCCCCCCGGCGACTGAGAGCCTGCGGCCGAGCAGATCGCGGTGGGTGAGCACCCGGCGCGCGGTCTCCTCGAGGTCCTCGCACAGCTCCTGTGAGACCCACTTTACGCTGAGCAGGGCCCACAGCCCCACTACCGCCGCGAGGAAGATCAGGGCGATCCCCGCCACCATGGACCCCGCCGAGAGGCGCCCCGCCTCGATCATGTGGGTGCCCGAGAAGCCGGTGACCGTCACCGCGAGGCCACACAGACCCAGGAGCATCTGGGCCTGGTGCTTGAGCACCCCGAGCTGGTTGGAGAGAAACTGGAGCAGGGCGGGGGGATCGAGCACCGCGGTGAGGCGCCGGGCCTCCTCGCGTGTCTCGGGAGCGCAGGGGGACATAGGACCTCATGGGGGTGGGGGGACAAGCTCACCGGTGGCGCCTGGCGCGTCAAGGCTCGCCCCCCCCCCTCCGGTGGGATAGGGCAACGGCCAACCCGGAGGACGCGATGAGCACCTGGGCCGAGCAGAGTCTCCACGGATGGGGACACTATCCCGTTCACGGCGCGCTGGTGGCGCGACCAGAGTCACCCGCCGAGGTGGCGCAGGCGCTCAGGGAGCACCAGGGGCGCGGGCTGCTGGCCTATGGCCTGGGCCGGTCCTATGGCGACGCGCCCCTGCTAGAGGGCGGACAGGTGCTCCGCACCGAGCGCCTGGATCGGATGCTGTCCTTTGACGACAGCACGGGCTGGGCCCGGATCGAGGCGGGGGTGACGGTGGAGGATCTGGCCCGCACCTTCGCCCCGCGGGGGTGGTTCCCGCCGGTAGTCCCCGGCACCTGGTACGTCACCGCGGCTGGGGCCCTCGCCAACGACATCCACGGCAAGAACCACCACCTGGACGGCACCTGGGCCGACCACGTCCGCCGGGTCGAGCTGCTCACCGCCTCGGGCGAGGTGGTGGTGTGCGACGCGGAGCGCGAGCCGGACCTGTTCTGGGCCACGGTTGGGGGGCTGGGGCTCACCGGGCTGATCCTCTCGATGGAGGTCCGCATGGTGCCGATCCCCGGCCCCTACATCGAGGTAGAGACCGTCAAGGTGCGCGATCTGGACCACTTCTTCCAGGTGAGCGCCGAGAGCGGTGGCTACTCCCACACCGTGTCGTGGATCGACACCACCACGCGCGGCAGGGGGATGGGGCGCGGCCACTTCATGCGCGGGCGCTGGACCGCCGAGCGTCCCCCCGCGGGGCTGCACCTACCGCGCCTGACCGTCCCCTTTGACGCGCCGAACGCCCTCCTCAACCGGGCCACCATCACCCTGTTCAACGAGGCCTACTACCAGCGGCAGCGCGCGGCGCGGGTCAGGGCGATCACCGGCTATGAGCCCTTCTTCTTTCCCCTTGACGCGGTGGATGGGTGGAACAGGGCCTACGGGCCGCGCGGCTTCCTCCAGTACCAGCTGGTGGTGCCGCACGATCCCGAGCGGCGGGCGATCCGGGCGGTGATGGAGGCGGTGACGCGGTCGGGGATGGCCTCCTTCCTGGCGGTGATCAAGGAGTTCGGCGACAGGATCCACCCGCACCTCTCCTTCCCCCGCCCGGGCGTCACCCTGGCGATGGACTTCCCCAACCGGGGGAGGCCGCTGCTCGATCTGTTCGATCGCCTCGACCGCATCGTGCTCGACGCGGGGGGGCGGCTGTACCTGGGCAAGGACGCGCGGCTCTCGCGCGACACCTTCCGCGCCATGTACCCCGAGTGGGAGGGGTGGCGAGCCCTGCGCGACACCTGGGACCCCGAGGGGGTGTTCCGCTCCAGCCTGGGGCGCCGCCTGGGACTGTGCAAGGAGGACCGATGAGCACGCTCATTCTAGGCGCCACCAGCAGGGTGGCCTCCCGCGTCGCCCACCGCTACGCCGCGGCGGGGCACGACGTTGTGCTCGCCGCCATCGAGCTGGAAGAGGCACAGGCCCTCGCCGCGGACGTGCGCCTGCGCCACCAGGTGAAGGCGGTGGCGATCCGCTTCGACGCCACCGACTTCGACGCTCACCCCGCGGTGATCGCGGAGGCCGCTCAGGTGCTCGGGGGAATCGACGTGGCGTTGATCGCCTTCGGGGCGATGGGGGACGCGGCGCGCGCTCGGCAGGAGTTCTCCGCTGCCCGCCAGGTGATCGAGATCAACTACTCCGCCGCGGTCTCTGTGGCCGAGCTGCTCGCCGCCCACATGGTGGCCCGGGGCAAGGGGACCCTCATCGGGATCGCCTCGGTGGCCGGCGACAGAGGCCGCCAGTCCAACTACCTCTACGGGAGCGCGAAGGGGGCGCTGGCCTTGTACCTGCAAGGTCTCCGCAACCGGCTCCACAAGGACGGGGTCCACGTGCTGACCGTGAAGCCGGGCTTCATGGACACCAGGATGACCTGGGGCGTGGACACCGGCCGCGTCCCGGTGCTCTCACCGGAGGCAGCCGCGGAGGCGATCTTCCGCGCCGCGGAGCGAGGGGCCGATGTGGTCTACCTGCCCCCCTTCTGGCGCCTGATCATGGGGGGCATTCGGGCGATCCCCGAGGCGCTGTTCAAGCGGATGTCCCTGTAGGGCGGCCCTAGGGGAGGGGGGCCCATCGCTCGCTGGGGGTGGAGCGAGGTGGGTCCCTGTGGCTGGTGCCACCGCTCCTCCCCCGGCTGCGCCCAGGCAGGACCTCCAGCCGATGCGTTCGGGCCTTGATCGTCGCGTAGCCCAAGGGGGTCATGCGGCGCGGCTCCTGGCCCGGGCGTTGGGCCTCGAGCCTTGGCGGGTTGGAGAGGGCGGGCAGGCGCAGGCCTCGGTCAGGACCTCCGACCCCTCTATCGCGTCGCCGCGCTGGGATCGCTCCCGCCCCAGGCCAGCGTGGTGTCGACGAATTCCTGCATAGGCGACGCGACGACCGAGGGCGCACCGCGGAGCGAGGCAAGGGAGCCCCTCGACTCCAGGGCGCTCCTCAGCGGGGAACGTGGCGCTACTCTGGGTCATAGCCGTACAGGTCGTAGCAGGAGGGACTTAGCTCGGTCTCCGGGCAGGGCTCCTCCCCCTCGTCGCACTGCTGCGTGCCCCAGCCCTTTCCCTCGGGACGGTCGATGCCGAAGATGACCCAGCAGCGGCACTGCTCGTCGATCTGGACAGTGGTGATGTCCCCGACGTACTCGATGGGGGGGTGGGTCTCTGCGTCCCAGCACTCCAGCTCCTGGTTCCAGACCGCCCCCCCCGACACGCGATGGCACCCGGAGAGCGCGAGGGCGATGGACAACAAGA
>JAFGVK010000234.1 GCA_016938035.1 Deltaproteobacteria bacterium
GATGTGCTGGGGGCGCTTGCTGGTCTCGTCGCTCGCGCTGGTGGACCGGTGCGCCTCCTCCCCCTGCGCCTTCTCGTCCCGCTCCGCACCCGCTGGCTGGGTGCGGCCCCCCGCCCAAGGCCACCGCTTGTGTACGGCTCGGACCACTTCATCCGAGAGAACAACTCCCAGGCCATCGACCCGAGCGTGAGCGCCATCGACGGCACCCTGTGGTGGTACGACACCGACCACGACCAGGGGGGAGCCCTGACCAACGTCGACCTCTACCTGCGGTGGTGGGCGCCGTGGGGCGCGTGGATCGATGTCGCCTCCTCGGAGTCGACCGAGGACAACATGGAGCGCATCCACTACGAGCCCGGCGGTCTCACAGCAGGAGGAAAGTTCAGCTGGCAGCTGCGTCCGGTGGGCAGTGTCCCCGCTGACCACATCTGCGCCAGCGGCACCAGGATGTACCTCGTCACCTCACGGGAGGAGTCCCCATGAAATCGCTTGTACCTCCTCACCTCACCGGACGACTGGAGATGAAGCTCGCGCAGATCCTGTGCATGGCGGCCCTGGGCCTCTCTGGGTGTGACGACAAGGGCCCCCGCATGCTCGACTTCGGCACCCTCTATGACTGGGAGCTGGAGTGCTGGGACACCGAGAACATCCCCCCGGTACCCTACTGCGACATGTGCCTCTCCAACTTCGTCGACGGACTGGGCCAGTGCTGGAAGATACAGAGTACCAGCCGACCTGTGGGTGAGGACTGGGGCACCGCTCCGATTTCCTTGGCGGAGGCCTGCCCGGAACACGGTCTCGACGGCTGGCCAGAATGCTACTATGTACTGGGCTATGACCCAGAGTAGGCGCCAGCGCGGAGGGGGGCGCCTTCGGTGGGGGAGCGCCCGCGCTCCAGCGCCGAGCGTGTGGTCCCTGCCCAGTGACACCTACTCCAAGCCCACCGGATCGGGTCGCGCTGGCCCACGCCCCGAGGTCCTCGTCGGTCCAGCTTGACCGTGGATGGGCCACGCCGGCGCCCTCCCTCTAGGCCCTCACCGCCCCCGAGCCCTTCGACCTGGGTGGGGTGGGACCGGTCGTCAGGCACCGCAGGGCCACCCCGCGTCCGCGCGACTGCCCCCCACCCCGTGCCTCCGCTCGAAGCGGTCTGCCCCTCCAGGCCCTGATCCCTGCGACAGGCAGGCCGAGCTACCTGCCCTGGGAGCCGCGGCAGCCGGCCCGCCAGCGAGGGCTCCCGCCCGGGGCCCCCCCGGAGTCACCTTGTCAACGCCCAGTCGGCAGAGCGCTGGAGAGGGCCTCGCTCAGCGCGGCCTGCAGCTCTGCGGGGGTGAGGGGCTTGTTGAGCAGCGCCCTGACCCCCAGCCGCGCCGCCACCTCCTGATCGACGGTGGCGCTGTAGCCGGTCATCAACAGCACCGGGAGCGCCGGGCGCACCGCGAGCAGCGCGGTGGCCAGGGCGTCGCCGGTCATCCCAGGCATGGTCACGTCGCAGAGGACCAGGTCGAACCCCTCGGGCTCGGCACGAAAGCGCGCCAGCCCCTGCGCGGGATCGCTCACCGCGAGCACCTCGCAGCCGAGGTGGATGAGGATCCGCTCTACCGCCCGCAGCGCATCGGGCTCATCGTCGACCAGCAGCACCCGCAGCCCCTGGATCAGCGCCTGCTCCACCATCGCGGCTCGCGCCTCCTCGGGCGACGCGCTCCTCGGGAGAAACACCCGGAAGGTGGAGCCCTGCCCCAGCTCGCTCTCCACCTCCAGGTAGCCCCGGTGGCTCTGGACGATGCCCTGCACCACCGACAGGCCCAGCCCGGTGCCCTCGCCCTCGGGTTTGGTGGTGTAGAAGGGATCAAACAGGCGCTCCAGGGTGTCCTGCCCCATGCCCACGCCCGTGTCCCTCACCGTCAGGCACACATAGCGGGCCTCGGCCTCGCCCACTGGATCCAGGGCGATCTCCAGCGAGCCTCCCCGCTCCCGCATCGCGTAGGTGGCGTTGGTGCACAGGTTCACCACCACCTGGTGCACCTGGGTCGCGTCGCCCACCACACAGCCAGCGCCCGGGTCGATACGCGAGGAGATGTGGACGGTCGACGGGAGGGTTGAGCGCATCAGCCCCACCGCCTCCTGCACCACCTCGCCCAGCGCGAGCACCCCGTAGGCCTTCTCGGTGCGGCGGCTGAAGGAGAGGATCTGCTGCACCAGCGAGCGGGCGCGCTCCCCCGCGGCCCCGATCTCATCGAGATACTCGCAGGTCTCGTCGTCCAGGGCGGGGTTCCCCCTGGCGAGCGAGGCGTAGGTCAAGATCGGGATCAGGATGTTGTTCAGGTCGTGGGCGATGCCCCCGGCCAGGCTCCCGATCGCGTTCAGCTTCTGGGCCTCGCGGACCGAGCGCTCCAGCTCAAGCTCCTTGGTGACGTCGCGCTTCACCGCGACGAAGCCGTCGATCGCCCCGGAGGAGTCCCGCATCGGGGAGATCGTGCTGTCCTCGGGGTACAGCCCCCCGCACTTCTTGCGGTTGATCAGCCGCCCCTGCCAGACCTCGCCCGCCAGCAGGGTGTTCCACATCCGCTGATAGGTCGCGGTGTCTTGGACGTCGCTCTTCAGGATCCGGGGGTTGTTCCCCACCACCTCGTCGCGCGTGTAACCTGAGACCCGCTCAAAAGCGGGGTTGACGTACTCGATATCCCCCCTGAGGTCGGTGATGACGATCGACTCCGCGACCTGCTCCACCGCCGCCGAGAGGCGGAGCAGCGCGGACTCCGCCGCCGCTCGTCGGCTGAGATCGATCGCGATACCGGCCTTGAAGCGCTCCTCCCCGATCTCCATCGACACCGCGGTGAACAGGTACGGCACCCTGCCCCCGTCCGGCCCGATCAGGTGCTCCTCCACCTCGAGGTAGGGCTGCCCGACGCTGGGCCCGAAGGCGGCGGCGATCCGCTCCGCGCCCCCGTCATCGAAGAAGTCCAGGAAAGAGCGCCCCCTCAGCTCGGCGCCCGGCCCCCCAAGCGCCTCGCTCAGCCTGTGGTTCCAGCGCACCAGCCGCAGCTCCTCGTCGAGCAGGTACAGCAGCCCCGGGACGCTGTTGATCACCGAGTCCGAGAAGGTCCGCTCTCGCAGCTCCCGCGCGCGCAGCTCCTGCTCCAGCTTCAGGCGCTCGGTGCGCTCCCGCATCAGGTCCAGGGTCCTGGTCGAGAGCGCGTCGTACATCCCGAGCACGGTCTCGATGAGCACCTGCATGGAGCCGCTCATCGCCTCGTCGGCGCGCTGCTTGGCCTCCTCCAGCGGGAGCCCCACCTCCACCCCTCGCACCACCTTCGCCATCCGCTTGTCGCTATCGAGGATGTGGAAGGCGAGCCAGTGGGTCAGATATCGGAGCAGCTCCTCCACCACCTCGTCGAGGGGAAGCGTCGCCTCCTTCGCCTTGATCTCCAGCGCCTGCTGCAGGAAGGCCTGGTGCCCGCGCAGGTGCGCTAGATACCACGCGTCGTCTCCAAACACCGGCGCCCACACCGCCTCCTCGGCGGTGAAGTGGTAGTCCGCGTAGGCCGCGAGCTCGTGAAACACCGCATCCAGCTCCACCGGAGAGGCCCTGTGCCCCAGGTGCCCCGCAAGCTTGTTGAGGAGCTGCACCAGCTGCCGGTGCTGCTGGTCGACCAGCGCGATGCCGGTCTCAAAATTGGCGCTCCAAGGAAAGACCTCGAAGGTCTCACTGGGAAAGTCTGAGATCGACATGACCGGTCCGCCCGAGAGGGCGGCGCTCACCGCGGGAATTCGCGAGAGCACCGCCGCTGCGATCAGAGGCTAACCGCGGTGAGCCTGCGGTGCATACGCGGACCGCAGGGGGAGGCCCCTGGGGTCAGACCTTCCAGATGTCCTCTGCATAGTGCCGAATGGTCTCGTCCGAGGAGAAGCGCCCCATATTGGCCACGTTGAGGATCGACATCCGATCCCACACCGCCGGCTTCAGGTAGGCGGCGTCCACGTCGCGCTGTCGATCGCGGTAGGCGGGGAAGTCCGCCAGCACCAGGAAGGGATCGCCGCCCCGGAACAGGGCGCTGTAGAGGGCCCGCGCCGCGGGCAGCTGCGAGAACTGCACCTGCATGCTCTCGATAGCGTCGCGCAGCTCGGTGTCCGCCTCCATCGCCTTGCGCGGGTCGTAGCCCCGGCGCTTCAGCTCCACCACCCCCGGCTCCTCCAGGCCGAAGATGAACATGTTCTCCTTGCCCACCGCCTCGGCGATCTCGATGTTGGCCCCATCCATCGTCCCGATGGTGAGGGCCCCGTTGAGCGAGAACTTCATGTTGCCGGTGCCGGAGGCCTCGTAGCCAGCGGTGGAGATCTGCTCGGACAGCTCCGCCGCGGGGATGATGATCTCCGCCAGAGAGACGCGGTAGTCGGGGATGAAGACCACCTTGAGCCAGTCCCTGGTCCTGGGGTCGTGGTTCACCACCTCGGCCACCGCGTGGATCAGCCGGATGGTGTGCTTGGCGGTGGCGTAGCCAGGGGCCGCCTTGCCCGCGAAGAACACCGTGCGCGGGGGCGCGTCCCCCACGCCCTCGCGGAGGATGCGGCGGTAGCGCACCCACACGTGGAGCAGGTTCATCAGCTGCCGCTTGTACTCGTGGATGCGCTTGACCTGCACGTCGAACAGCGACGAGGGGTCCACCGTCAGCCCCACGTCCTGCTTGACCAGCTCGACGAGGCGCAGCTTGTTGGCGTGCTTCACCGCGTGGATCGCCGCCTGGAGCGCCGCGTCATCCGGGCGCCTGGCGAGGCGCTCCAGCCGGTTGAGGTCCTTGGCCCACCCGTCGCCCACCC
Organism: Deltaproteobacteria bacterium; assembly: GCA_016938035.1. GTDB lineage: Bacteria > Myxococcota_A > UBA796 > UBA796 > JAFGVK01. The sequence continues at coordinate 4,816 of JAFGVK010000234.1, forward strand.
TGGCGGTGACCAGCTCGGAGAGCTCCGGGTTGCAGTTGAGCAGCCAGCGGCGCGGGGTGATGCCGTTGGTCTTGTTGTTGAACTTGCCGGGGTACATCTCGGCGAAGTCCGTGAAGATCCGGTCCACCAGCAGCTGCGAGTGGAGCGCCGAGACCCCGTTCACCGACATCGAGCCGACGATCGCGAGGTGGGCCATCCGGATCCGCTTGGGCGGCCCCTCCTCGACCAGGGACATCCGGCGCACCCTGGCGTCGTCCCCTGGGAAGCGCCGCTTGACCTCGTCTAGGAACCGGGCGTTGATCTCGTAGATGATCTCGAGGTGGCGCGGGAGCACCCGCTCCAGCAAGGACACCGGCCACTGCTCCAGCGCCTCGGGCAGCACCGTGTGGTTGGTGTAGGCCATGGCGTGGGTGGTGATGTGCCAGGACTCGCCCCAGCCCAGGTGGTGCTCGTCCATCAGCAGGCGCATCAGCTCGGCGACCGCCAGGGCGGGGTGGGTGTCGTTGAGCTGAAACACCGCCTTCTCGTGCAGGTTGCGCACCGACTGGTGCAGCTTGAGGTGGCGGCGGATCGCGTCCTGGAGCGACGCGGAGACGAAGAAGTACTCCTGCTTCAAGCGCAGCTCGCGCCCCTGCGAGATGTTGTCGTTGGGGTAGAGCACCCGCGAGATGTTCTCGGTGTCGTTCTTCTCGTGCACCGCGAGGATGTAGTCCCCGCGGTTGAAGTTGTTGAAGTCGAACTCGCGGCTGGCCTTGGCACCCCACAGGCGGAGGGTGTTCACCGTGTCGTTGCGGTAGCCGGGCACGAGCATGTCGTAGGCCATCGCCATGACCACCTCGGTTCCCACCCACTCCACCACCAGGGTGCCGTCGCGCTGCTCGGTCTGCACCTGCCCGTAGAAGCGCACCGGGAAGACCTCGTCGTGGCGGGGCAGCTCCCAGGGGTTGCCGCACCGCAGCCAGTTGTCAGGGGCCTCCATCTGCGCCCCGTCCTCGATGATCTGCTTGAAAATTCCGTACTCATAGCGGATGCCATAGCCCATCGCGGGGAGCTTGAGCGTGGCCATGGAGTCGAGGAAGCAGGCTGCCAGGCGGCCCAGGCCGCCGTTGCCGAGGCCCGCGTCCGGCTCGGGGGCCAGCACCTCCTCCAGGTCCACGTCCAGCTGATCCAGCGCTTCCTTGCCCGTAGACAGCGCCCCGAGGTTGATCAGGCTGTCGCGGAGCAGGCGCCCCATCAGGAACTCCATCGACAGGTAATACACCCGCCGGCGGTCGTCGTGGTAGTAGCTCTGCTGGGTCTTGTTCCAGCGATCGACCATCCGGTCCCTGGTGGTGCGGGCCATCGCCCGGAAGAAGTCCCGGCCGGTGACGGTGTGCTCGTCGCGGGCCTGGGTGTACTCGATGTGCTCGGCAAAGGACCGCCGGATCGCCTCGGCGTCCATCCCCTTGTCGTGCACGGTAAAATAGCTCCACTTGACCGGACGAGACATGGTGTGCTCCTGAATGGGGCCGACATATCGCACAGCGCGGACGCGCGCAGTATCAGAGACGTTTCGTCACTCTGATCCGAGTCACGATCTTGTCAAGCAGCGGCCGGTCGGCGGGCGCGAGGGCGTAGTCGTCGAAGGCTGCAGGCGCGGCCCAGGCCAGCGCGGCGTGCTCCAGGGCCTGCGGCGTGCCGTCCAGCAGCTCGCAGCGCATGGCGATGAGCAGGATCACACCGTGCTCGTAGCGGTGTCGCACCTCTGCGAGCACCTCGCCCGCGCGGACCACCACCCCCAGCTCCTCCAGCAGCTCGCGCTCCAGGGCCTCTGCGTCCCCCTCACCGGGCTCCACCTTGCCCCCCGGCAGCTCCCACAGGAGGGCCTGGCGCTTGCCGGCTGGCCGCTGGGCGAGGAGCACCTCCTCCCCGCGGAGGAGCACCCCCGCCACCACCCTGAGCGGCGCCGGAGCGCTCATCGCGCCCACCGGCGGGAGGGCCGCGGCGCGCGCCGGGGTCGCGCGGGGAGCGCCAGCGGGCAGCGGCCGCCTCCCCCGGAGCGTCTTGGACCTCGGATCAATCCACCAGCTCGAAGATCGCGTCGATCTCCACCCCCACCCCAAAGGGCAGCGAGGCCACGCCCACCGCGGCCCGCGCGTGGTAGCCCGCGTCGCCCATCAGATCGACCAGCAGCTCCGAGGCGCCGTTGATCACCTGGGGCTGCGCCGTGAAGTCAGGCGCCGAGTTGACGAAGCCGTTGAGCTTCACCGCGCGGACCTTGTCCAAGTCTCCCACCGCGGCCTTGACCTGCGCCAGCAGGTTGAGCGCCACCAGGCGGGCCGCCTTGTATCCGTCCTCCACCGCGAGGGTGTCGCCGAGCTTGCCCTTGTAGAGCAGCTCCCCGTTGAGGGAGGGCAGCTGCCCGGCCACATAGATCAGCGCGCCCGCCCTGCGCCAGGGCAGGTACTTGGCCGCAGGCGCCGCGGCCTCGGGGAGCACCAGGCCCATCTTGACGATGCGTTCTTCAACCAAAGACATGCGTTCTTCTCCGTCTGTCCGGGCCGGGTATCCCAGGACCGTGCGCCCTGCATGTCGATCTGCAGGCCCCGCGAGGCAGCCTACGTCAGCCCTGCGGATGGACCGCAAACACCGCGCTGGTCACCGCCTCGATCCCGCCGCCCTCCACCGGCAGCTCCACCCTGAGGCGGTAGTCGCCGTCGAGGTCAAGCATCGGCACCGCGTGGGAGGCGGGCATGTGGAAGCGCCAGCTGTAGGCCCTGGGGGTAGGGTCGAGGGTGTCTCCCCACGAGGGGCTGACCGACAGATCGGTCCAGAAGGCGAGGTCATCCGAGTTGACCGGCACCCCGTTGGGTCGCAGCACGGGGGTCCCGTCCGCGTGCTCCAGCCACGCGATCGGCGTGCCGAGCCATGGATCGCTCCCCCGCACCGCCAGCTCCACCACCTCGGTCGGCGCGTAGGTGGGGTGGACGTCCTGGTCGATCACCCCCACATCCAGGGCGGTGTCGGGCTGGTAGGGGGTATAGTCGCCCGCCTGGAACGGGGGCAGCGGGAGGGGCTCCCCCAGGTCCTCCACCACCGACATCGGCGCGGGGTCCAAGTACTTGTCCATCGCCGCCACCGCCTTGGTGACGTAGTACTCCCCCTGCATGGGGCCCCACAGGCCGGCGCCGGCCTCATACCCGCCCTGCCAGTAGTCGTCGATCAGCACAGAGTAGCCTGTAAAGTCCTGCGCGTAGCCGAAGAAGGCCACCGACTCCACCCCCTCGCGCTGCTGGAGCTGCCCCACGATCTCCTCGGCCAGCAGGGTCACCGCCTCACCGGGGAAGGTGATGAAGTGGGTGCCGCCGATCTGCCCCGCGGTGAAGAGGGTCTGCATCGGCGCGGGGTAGTCCTCGTTGAAGGGCAGGCAGGCCTTGTCCAGGTCCTCGACCACGGTGGAGGTGTCGCAGTCCTCCGGGCTGCCGGTGCAGTACATGCCCCCGTAGGGGTAGGGGAAGGTGTCCGCGTCATAGCCGAGCACCTCGCGGTTGATGGGCACCCGCAGGGTCTCGGACGCCAGCACCGGCTCCTCCTCCCACGCGATCGGGTCCTCCCGCAGGGTCTGGTGGACCGAGGCGGCCACCGCCGCGCCCAGCGCCTCCATCCGGTCGTAGCCCGGGCGCTGAGGCGCCCCGACCCCGGTGATGGGGGGAGACGAGGGGGACATGTCCGCCCCCCAGGAGTTGAAGAACAGCACCTCCACCGGGTGGTCGAAGCCGTCCTCAACGTACTGCTCGATGCCGCCCGCGGAGTCGCTGGAGAGGGTCAGGTCATCGCGCCCGAGGATGGTCCCGTGCACCGCGTAGCTCATCACCACCGCGGCCAGCTCGCCCTCCCGCTCCACCGCCAGGAGCGAGACGGTGTCGTTGGTGTAGTCCAGGCCGTCCTCGCACCGGCGATCGGCGTGGGCCTCGGCGCAGAAGGCGGTGGTCCACCCCACCCGCCCCGGCGCCAGGTCGGCGTAGGCCGCCTCGACCACGTCGGCCATGCTGTCCACCATCCGGTCGTAGTGCTCGGGGAGGAACACGTCGGCGATCATGTTGAACAGCCCCCCCCCCTGGACGATGCGCCCTGGGCCCGAGTGGGTGTGGGTGCCCCCCAGGATCAGGGCGTCATCGAGGTCTCGGCCCAGCCGCCCCTCCAGCTCCAGCACCAGCTCGGTGCGGATCTGCTGGAAGACGCCGATCAGGTCGCCGCGCAGGAGCACCACCTCGTGCCCCTCGCCCCGTGAGAGCACCACCGCCTTGAACTCCGGGTGCCCGTGGATCCGCTGGGTGGCGTGGTAGAAATCGGCGTAGGGCGAGGGCCCCTCGCTGTAGGCGCTGGGGCCGAAGCCCACGGTGGAGATCCCGAGGGGGATCGGCATCCGCGCGGTGGCGACGCCCACCTGCAGCGCGCCTGGACCGGTCGCGACGGGGTCAGGGTCCTCGCCGCAGGCGAACAGAGCGAGGGGGAGCAGCAGGCTGAGGGGGCGAAGCATGGGTGGTAACTCCTGGGCGCGTCCGCAGGTGTAGCCCATCGCGGGCAGTCTAGCAGCACACTCCCACGGCAATGCGCGCGCCCCCGACGCCCCGCGGCGCGCTCCGCCACCGCGCGCCTGCCCCCTTCCTCGGGGCGCGCGGCGAGACCGCACCGGAGGCAGGGGCGTGACCCCGAACTCACGCTACAGGACCGTGGCGCGCTGGCTCGGCCCCCGAGGGCCTCGTCGGTCCCAGGTGCCGGGGAGACCAGGTCCTCCCGCCACCCGGATCGACCCCTCCGACGGCCGCCGCGACCGCCCCGACCGGACCTGTCACCCCCGGCGCGACGCCCGCGTCGATCCCGCCGGGGGCGGCCTCGCGGCAGGGAGAGCGCGACCGCGGCGCCGCTCCAGCGGCTCCTCAGGCGGTCTGGCGCGGGGCCCGCCACCTGGGCCTGTAAAGCGCCCTACTCACCTGTCACCGATCGGTCCGACGTGGTAACTTGCATCCCTCGGCGCGCTCGCGCCCATCTCACCGTCGGAGTGCGATCATGTTCAACGACTATCTCGTCCTCGGTGGTGCCGGCCTGGTTGGGCTGCAGGTCTGCCGCCGCATCGCTCGAACCCTCCATCCTAAGCGCGTGGTGGTGGCGTCCCTCCTAGAGCACGAGTCCCGCGCGGTCTGCGTGCGCCTGCAGGAGGAATTCGGCGACAAGGTGGCGTTCGTCCCCGCCTGGGGCAACCTGTTCGTGCCTGGCCCCCTCGCAGAGATGGACCGCCGCGACGTGATGGCCAACGCCGGCCTCCGCAAGCAGCTGCTGGCCTGGCTGTACGGGGATTTCGACACCGCCTACGGCGAGAACCACCTGGTGAACCTGATCCAGCTCCACCGGCCCGAGGTGATCGTCGACTGCGTCAACACCGCCACCGGCCTCTCCTACCAGAACGTCTTTGACGGCGCTAAGAAGGTGATGGACTGGCTCGGCGAGGACAGCTACGCCAACGACGGGGTCGCTGACCTGGAGTCCTTCCTCCTCTCCCAGTCCGTGCCTCAGATCATCCGTCACGTCCGCTTCGTCCACCGGGCGACGATGGAGTACGGCACCAGGGTCTACCTGAAGGTGGGCACCACCGGCACCGGCGGCATGGGGCTCAACATCCCCTACACCCACTCCGAGGACAAGCCCTCCAAGGTGCTCCTCGCCAAGACCGAGGCGGCCTTCGGCCACACCGGCCTGCTGTTCCTCCTCGCCAGGACCCCGGACGGGCCGATCGTCAAGGAGATCAAGCCCGCCGCGATGATCGGCTACAAGGCCGTCCGCACGGTGGTCACCCGCGACAAGCACGGCAACGACAAGCTCTTCGCCCCCCGCTCCTGCGCCATCGCCGGCAAGCTCGACCTGCGGCAAGACGACACCGGCTACGAGAAGACCGGCGAGCTGGAGGTCACCATCGTCGACACCGGCGAGAACGGCGTGTTCACCAGAGGGGAGTTCGCGGCCATCACCGCCCTCGGCCAGATGGAGTACGTCACCCCAGAGGAGATCGCCCAGGCGGTGGTGCTCGAGATCCGGGGGGCCAACACCGGCCTCGACGTGATCGGCGCCCTGGACTCCTCGGTGATGAACCCCTCCTACAAGGCGGGGCTGATGCGCTCCGTGGCCCTCTCGGACCTGAAGCACGCCGAGGCGGTGTCTGAGTACCCCAGCGTGGCCCTCGGGAAGCTGGGGCCCCCCGAGCTGTCGAAGCTGCTCTTCGAGGCGCAGCTCCTCAAGGAGGTCTACGGGAGCCTGGGGCAGGTGCTCGACGGCGCGGACGGCGAGCGCCGGTCCCCCGCTGAGGTTGCGGCCGCGGTGGAGCGCCAGCTCGAAGAGAGCAAGGTCCGCTTCTTGGCGCCCAGCATCGGCATCCCGGTGCTCTCCAGCGACGGCCGCACCTTCCTGAGGGGCCCGCGGATCAACGTCCCCGAGGTGGTGGGGCACCACACCGTGGTGCCGATGGACGACCCCGCAGAGGTGGAGCGCTGGGCTCAGAAGGGTTGGATCGACCTCCGCGCCTCCAACATGGAGCGCTGGCTCCAGCGCCTCTCGCTGATGGTCGAGGCCCGCCTCGAGCTGCGCGACTCCGGCTCCGCCGCCGCCTCCATCCGCTCCTACCTCCCCACCGAGTTCGAGATCGGCGAGGTGGTGGCCTGGATTTTCAACAACGAGATGGGCGGATACCGCATCAAGTAGACGCGGGCCCCTCCGGGGCCCCAAGCACCAGGAGGCGACATGCTCTGGCTCCCCCTGCTCCTCGTGGCCTGCGGCGGCACCGCTGAGCTCACACAGCCCCACGCCCCGCCCGATCCGTGGCCGATGCTGACCACCCACCTGGAGGCGGCGACCGGCCCCGCGGCCAAGGAGGTGGCAGTGGACCCGATCGGCGGAGCGGTGACCGCGCCGGAGGCCACTACGCCAGCCCCCGCGGAGGGGGAAGCCCCGGCGGAGGGGGAGGCCCACCCGCCGGCGGGGACGCCGGAGTAGCGGCCCGCGCTGGGGAGCGGGCGGCCCAACCAGCACCCGCTACCCTCACCACGCCTGTCCTCGTCCCTACGCTCGTCGCGCACCAGAGCCCGCGTGCGCCCTAGGGAACGGCTGCCACCCGTCGATACTCCCAGCGACCGGGTTCCCAGTCTTCACGCTGAGAGACTCGACGAGCAGCTTCATCGGGTGGTTCCCTTGGACGAACAAGGATCGTCCTGTGAGCCGGTCCGCCTGCTTGACCGGTGCCCGCGCCTGTACTCTGGATCCCACACCGACACGGAGAGGGGGTCCTCCCAAGCCGAGCACGGGGAGAGGGCGGGGAAGCGCCCGACAAGCCAGCGCATCGCTACTCCCACGCCCAACGCACGGGCTCGCGCTGCTCGGCGTCTTCGCGGTCCTGGTCCTCAAGCAGGTAGGCATGGTGCACGCGTTGCCCGCCCGAGGCCACAGTAGACCGAGTCCTCGGTGACGTCCTGGCCGTAGATCTCGAGCCGCCAGTCCACACCGGCGACGGGATGCTCGATGTAGCCCCGCTGCTTGTTGGCACCGCGGTCGTCGGTGAGCGCATCGGTCCAGGGATACCAGAGGGGACTCAGCGGGCTCCCGCGCTGTGCGGTGAGGGTGAGCTGACTGTGGGGGGTGTCGTGATGGTGGTCGGCACCACACCACCAGGTGACCGCCTTGAGGGGCTCCACATCCGCCACGGCGCGACCGGCCATGGGGAGGGTGACCGCCTTCACCGTCCCTGACTCAGACCCGGCCGGTCCCCCAGCAGTAGGGCCCGTCGAGCCCCGTGGCGTCGAGGCGACGGCCGCGGAGGAGGCCTGCGACAGGAACGACGAGAGGGGTCAAGGGGGGGGGCGATAACGAGAACCTGCCGACCTCCAGGCGCTCCACTGCGGCGCCTGGAGACGAGACCACAGCCCTAGCTCGGCAGCCGGTGGCGTAGGGCAGCCCACGGGCAGGCGGTGGGGTCCGCGAGGGATGGGCCCTGCGCCTGGTGGCTACCTCAGGTCGCCGTCCTGCGCTGTGGGGCAGGGTCTGTCGGGGTCTCAGGGGGCACCGCCGGCAGGATGTGGCGGGGCAAGAGGCGCTTGCGGAGGGCTCCAAGGCTCAAGCGCACAGGTCGCCGCTGGCTGCCTGCGGGAGGTCAAGCGCGGATCGGACGCTGAGCCCTCGCCACCTCCAGCCGTTGGGACCCGGCGACACGTCGGGTCCTCGGCTCCCGCGCCAACAGGTCATCACGCCCTCGACCGCCCCGTCATCAGCACAGGCACCACATCCCCCGAGCACGGCGGGCCCCTGCCCCCTACCGCGCCACCTGCTCCAGGCTGAGCTCCCAGGTGGGGTCGGTCGCTGGGGTGCCGATGTAGCCGAGCACCACTAGGAAGTAGTCCTCCCCCGGCTCGAGCACCGCCCCCCCCCAGGCGTTGACCTCGGGTTTGGCGGAGGTGGCGCCGTGGTCGAGCCACTCGCCGCTGGAGTCCACCAGGGCCAGGTCCAGGTCCATGGTGTCGTCCGACCACTCCAGGGTGAAGAAGATCTCCTCGGCCACAGGCACCGTGAAGCGGAAGGCGTCCACGTCGTGCACCCAGCCCCCGGCGTCGGTCTCGATGGGGGAGCTGCCGCGGAGGATGTCGACGAAGCCGGGCCCCGACAGGGCCCCCAGATCCTGGGCGAGGTTGGCGTCCGACACGTCCACCTCGAAATTCGCCGAGTCCACGGGCACGTCGTTGGGCTCCTCCTCGTCGGCCTCCCACCCGATCACCAGCGGCGCGAAGGCGTCGAGCACCAGCGGGGTCTCAGCGGGGAGATAGGATGCGCCCGTGTACTCGTCGGTGAGCGGCGCGCCGGTCAGGCTCATCGACACCGAGGCCGAGGAGTACCAGGTGCCGGCCTTGAGCGACCCGTCCAGGCGTCCAAAGTCTCCCGCCAGCAGGTAGACCTCGCTGAGGGCCTCGTCGACCGTGGTGACCGGGTTGGCCGCCTCGTCCTCCGGCTGGGTGGTGACCACCTGGCGGAGCAGGTACAGCTCCCACGAGCCGGTCCAGCTCAGGTCCTCCTGCAGGGTGAGCGGCCCGACGGTGGTACCCCCCACAGGGTTCCCGCGGGCGGTGGCGTCGAAGGCCCCGCCGTCACCCGGCAGATAGGCGCCCACCTTCAGCCCCGCCTCCGAGGGGTCCTGCCCCATCAGCACCAGCTGGTAGGGCTGCTCGCCGGCCCCCACCGCGCCGCCGACCCTTAGCCCGTAGGGGGTGCCCTTCACCGCCTCGAAGGAGAGGTCCGCCTCACCACCCAGCGAGGAGGCGATCGGCGCGTAGACCTGGGTCTCCTCGTCCTGCTGAGAGAGGTCCACCAGCTCCAGCCACACCTGGGAGCCCTCCGGCAGGCCAGGCAGCGCCACCCTCAGGCCCACCGGCCCGTCGAAGGGGCTGACCAGCTTGTACCAGTCTTTGTCGGCGTCTTGGGTCAGGAGCCCGGTGTCCTCGGCGTAGCCCCAGCTCTTGATCTTCCCGGTTACGACCAGGTGGGCGAACTCGGGGACCTCCACCGCGGTGGCGCCGTCGACCTTGTCATTGTTCAGCTCGCCCTTCTCCTCCGCCTGTGCGGGGGGGACGGTGACCGTGCCGCGGACGCGGGTGTCGTCGATGCCCCCCTCAGGGGCGACGCAGGAGGCGGCGAGCGCCGCCGCGAGGATGGTCAGGGTGCGCGTGCTCATCAGAACTCCCCCCGCAGCATGAGGTCCATCTTCCTGGGCTGCTGCCGGCTCAAGGCCTCGCCGAAGGTCTGGTCCGCCCCGGTAGCCTCGGGGTCATAGGCCTGGCCCACCGAGAGGATGGTGCGGTCGTTGAAGACGTTGTAGACGTTGGACATGAGCGCCCAGCGGCTGCGCCCCACCTCGAAGGTGAAGCCAGCGCGCAGGTCGGTCTGTGACACGGCGGGCAGGCGGTAGCGCCCGTCCTGCACGTCGTTGTCATTGGCGTAGTCGGAGTAGTAGTCGTTCCACACCACCTGGCGGTAGGGGTAGCCGGAGCGCATGGAGAAGTCCCAGCCCAGCAGGTAGCCACCGCTCACCCCGCCGATCCGCCAGACCTCCGGCTCGGAGTAGGAGCCGGTCATCTTGAGGTTGTGGGGCACGTCGTAGCCGAGCAGCCCCTCCTCGTAGATGCGCTGCTCGGGGATGTCGAGCACCCCGGTCGCCTGGTCGGCGGAGTTGGTGCCGTAGGAGCGCGACCAGGTGTACGAGGCGATCATGCCCCAGTTGTCCGAGAAGCTCTTGCGGAACAGCATCTCGAGCGAGGTGTAGTGGGTGTAGACGTCGTCGGGGGTGCGGAGGCGGTAGATGGCCTCGTTCTCGCCGTTGCGCGACCCGATCACCTGAGTGCCGTCGTCGTTCCAGATCAGGTTGACCTCGTCGTCCTCCCAGAAGTTGTGGGACTCCTTGTAGACGAGGTTCACGTCCATCCCGATGTCCTCGGCGAGCTGCCGCGACAGGCCGAACATGTAGGCGTCCTGGAACGGGTTCTTGAGGTCCTCGTGCTTCAAGAAGGTGCTAGAGGACGAGAACTGCGCCACAGGCGACCAGTCGCCCAGGTCCGAGTCCCAGGGGTAGGCCGAGTAGCCCTGGCTCTTGGAGCGGAGCAGGTCCGAGATCGCGAGGAAGCCCGAGTCGTAGAAGCGCCCGTAGTGGGCCCGCACCGAGGTCTTGCCGTCGCCGGCCAGGTCCCACGCGGCCCCAAAGCGCGGCGCCACGGTGGTGCTGGCGAAGACCAGCTCGCCCACGTCGTTCTGGAGCCGGGTCGCGTCCACCCGCACCCCTGGCCGGAGGGTGAGGCGGGGCACGGGCTTGTACACGTCCTGCAGGTAGCCCGAGTAGATGCCGCCTACGTAGGTCACGTCCCAGTTGTTGTCGTACTGGTACTTCATCGCCGGGGTGTAGCCCTCCAGGTTGGAGGGGTCGCCATCGTGGGAGTAGTAGACCAGCCCGTCCTCGATGCCGGGGTAGATGTAGGCGGAGCGCAGGCGCTCGAGCTGAACGCCGGCGGAGAGGCTGTGCTCGCCCAGGGCGTCCACCCACCAGGTGGCCTTGGAGTTGAGCGAGGACCTGTTGCGCCGGTTGAGGCTGGCGTAGGGATACTCCCCCGACGAGAAGCCGTCCGCGTCGTAGGCGTACCAGCCCTCGGTGACCGGCTGCCCCTCGAAGGTGGTGCCGACGAAGTCATCGGTGCACGCGCCGTTCTCGTCGAAATTCTGGCAGCCCTGCCACAGGATGGAGAAGTAGTCGAGGTATGAGGTCTGGTAGTAGATCTGCGTGTCGAGCTGGAAGGACGAGGAGGGGGTGTAGAGGTGCTCGATCGAGCCCAGCCAGCCGCCCTGGTTCTGCACCGTCTCGGCCGAGGGGAGCACGTAGGGGCTCTGCTCGGTGTTGTCGATCCAGGTGGGGTCCGCCTGCCCCTGCACCGAGAGGCGGTGGGACGAGGTGGGCTGCGCGGTGATCTTCCCAAACAGGTAGGCAGAGCGCCAATTCCGTGGCGCCATAGGGTACAGGTTCAGGTCACGCCCCACTTCGTCGGGGTCGAAGGAGGTGGACAGCACCGAGCGATCGCCCTGGAAGGAGGTGAAGAACCACACCTTGTCCTTGAGGATCGGGCCGCCCAGGTTCAGCACAAGCTGCTCGTTGAGGTAGTCGTCGTTGCTGTCCCCGTCCAGGGCCGGCGCCACCACCATCGAGGAGTCGGAGTACTGCACGATGGCGGTCCCCTCGAAGTCGTTGCCCCCTGACTTGGTGACCAGGTTGACCGACGCGCCGAGCGCGCGGCCGTACTCCGCGTCCATGCCCCCGGTCACCACCTGGATGCTCTCGATGGCGTCGTAGTTCATGTTCATCGAGAAGGTGTTGGTGAGGGGGTCGGTGGTGTTGACCCCGTCCACGTAGAACTGGTTGGAGCTGTCGAAGCCCCCCTGGGCGTTCACGTTGCCCGAGCCCACCACCCCTGGGGTGACGGAGATCGCGCTCTGGTAGTCGCGCCCGGTGGGCACGTCCTTGAGGAAGCTGGAGTCGAGCACCACCCCGGTGTGGGTCGCCTCCACATCCACCGCGGGTGCGGCGCCGTAGACGGTGATCTCCTCGTCCGAGCCCTTCACCCGCAGCTCGGCCACCACCTGCAGGGTGGCGCCGGGGGTCACCCGCATCACCCCGGACTCCCAGGGGAGCAGGGCCTGGCCCACCGGCGCGATCTTCACCGTGTACTCACCCGGCGGCAGCGCCACGAAGCGGAATTCCCCGTCCGGCCCGGTGAGCTGCGAGTGGTCCCCGATGAGCGCGTCCGAGACCAGCTCCACCGCGGCGTTGGGGACGCCGATGTCATCCGCGTCGACGACGCTCCCCTTGATGATCCCGTTGAGCTCCACCGCCAGCGCCGGGCTCGCTAGGAGCAGCGCGGCGGGGATCGCCAGCGCCCTGATGAGTGGTGACCTGCTTGCCATGATCGTGGCTCCCTTAGACATTCAATGACGCCTATGTCACTCCTTTCGCACCTCCGCGTCAAGGCGACAGACCGGTTAGGGACCCAGCAGAGGAGCCCCCGTGAAGCTGATCACCTGGAACGTCAACTCTCTCCGCGTCCGACTCCCCCACCTGCTCCAGCTGCTGGCGGAGGAGGCCCCCGACGTGGTCTGCCTGCAGGAGACCAAGGTACAGGACGGCGATTTTCCCGGTGCCGCCCTCTCCGAGGCGGGCTGGCCCCACCAGCTCATCCACGGGCAGAAGACCTACAACGGGGTGGCGATCCTCTCGCGCCACCCGCTCACCGCCCCGGTGAGGGGCTTCACCCTCGGCGCGCCGGACCCCCAGACCCGGCTGGTGCGGGCCTCGGTGCAGGGGGTGCGGGTGGTGAACGCCTATGTGCCGATGGGCGAGTCGATCCGCTCCGACAAGTTCGCCTACAAGCTGGACTGGCTCCGCCGCCTGGCCGCGGAGCTGCGCACCGAGGAGGGCGAGGTGCTCCTGTGCGGTGACATGAACGTGGCCCTCAGCGACGCGGACGTGTTCGACCCCTTCGAGGCGGAGGGCGCGGTGCTCTACAGCCGCGCCGAGCGCGAGGCCCTCGGGGAGTCCCTCGCCACCGGCCTCACGGACGCCTACCGCGCGCTCTACCCAGGCGGGCACGACTTCACCCACTGGGACTACCGCGCCAGGGCCTTCCAGCGAAACCTCGGCTATCGCATCGACCACACCCTGCTGTCGGAGGGGCTGATGGCCCGCTGCGCCGGGGTGGAGGTGCTCAAGCGGGTGCGCGCCTGGGAGAAGCCCTCGGACCACGCGCCGGTGATGGTCACGCTGAGCGCGGGCTGATGGGCGTCCATTGCGTCACCGTGCGCCCCCTGCCGCGCTGGGCGCCGGCGGAGCGCCTGCTGGGCCCCGGCTTCACGGAGCTGGGCGAGGGCGCCTGGGAGGCTCGCCTCCCCGCGGCAGCGGCCGCCGACGTGGCCACCCGCCTCCGGGGCCTGGGACTGGCCGGCGAGGCCCTCTCAGTGGAGGTCCGCCCCCGCCTCCCCAGGCCCCTGGTGCGTGAGGCGCGCGCCGAGGACGCCCGCCGGCGGCGCGACACCACCCCGGGCTTCACCAGGCCCGGCGCCCGCCTCGACGCAGAGGGGCGCTGGTCCCTCACCCCCGAGGTGCTGGCCCTGGCGATGGGGCGCCTGGCCGCGGGCCGGCAGGTGGTGGACGCGGGCTGCGGCGCCGGAGGCAACGCCATCGGCTTCGCGCGGGCGGGCAGCCCGGTGACCGCGGTGGAGCTGGACCCCGCCAGGCTGGAGCTCGCCAGGCACAACGCCCGCCTCTATGGCGTCGCGGACCGGATCCACTTCCTGCTCGGCGACGCCCAGCAGCTCGACCTGTCGGGGGACATCCTGTTCTTGGATCCCCCGTGGGGCGTGGACTACGACCGGGCCCTGACCCCCCTCTCGGCGCTGCCCCTGTTCGCGGCCCTCCGGGGCCTCCCCTTCCGCGCGCTGTGGCTAAAGGCGCCCCCCTCCCTCGACACCAGGGCGCTCCCGAGCGCGGAGATCAGCCCGATTTTTGGGCGAGCGCCGGGGGACCTGCGCCGGATAAAATTCCTCCTCCTGCGGATCCCGGGGAGCGTAACCTAGGCTGCCCTCGCGGCGGATCGCCCCGCGCACCTCACGCGGGGGCGCGTGAACCGCAGCCCGAGGGGCTACACTACGGCGAACTGAGGGAGGACCCTGTCCGTGTTGTCACCGCACCCTGTGGAGGGAGACGCCTCCCACCGCGAGCGCCCCGCGCCCCACGCGGGCCGCCGGCCAAGCCCTGCGAGGCCGCGCCGCGAGGCGCCGGGCACGGGCACGCCGAACGCGGGTCCCCAGGCGCGCCCAGCAGAGGGCGTCCCCCCCTCGCCATCCCACGACAGCCCGCGGCGGAGCGCCCCCGGCGCCCTGATCCGCGCCGCCACAGAGGCCCGCCCATGACCTCGCTCCTGCTCCTCCTCGCCCTGCCGGCCAGCGCCAACGAGTTCTGGGTCGTCCAGGAAGGGGACCCCTGCCCCGCCCCCACCTTCTGCGACAGCAGCATCATCAACGGCCTGGAGACGATCGGTTTCTCCGGGGCGGGGCCTCACACCCTGTACGTCGGCCCCGGCACCTGGGACACCACGATCTGGCTGGGCGCCCTCTACAGCGGGCTCACGGTCGAGTCCCTGGAGGGCCCCACCCTCACCACGCTCACCTTCTCCTATGGCTCCGTGGAGGACATCCTCACCCTCGGCGCAGACACCACCGGGGTGACCTTGCGCGGCTTCACGGTGGAGGCGCAGGACCGCGCGATCCGGATCGGTGAGGGCGCCTCGCTGGCCCTCGACGACGTGCACATCACCGACGCGAGCGGCGGCCCGGTGGCGCTCGACGGGCGCGGCGCGCTGCTAGAGGCGGGGGCCGCGCTGACCGTCGCCCACAGCGCCTTCGTGGGGCTCGACGCGGGCTCCGCCGCTGGGGGAGCGATCTACGCGAACGGCGGGGCGTCGATCGCGCTGAACGACGTGCGCTTTGAACACAACGCGGCGGTCATCGGCGGCGCCATCTACGCGCAGAGCACCCCCCTCAGCGGCGCGGCCGTCAACCTCTCTGACAACCGCACCGGCGCAGGCGCCGGCTACGGCGCTGACGGAAACGGTGGGGCCATCGCGGTGCTCTCTGGGACAGCCCAGCTCTCCGACAGCACCCTGAGCGGGAACGCCGCCGCGCGGGAGGGGGGCGGGCTGTACGCCTCCCACTCGGTGGTCGAGCTGCGACGCACCACCCTAAGCGGCGGCGGCGCCAGCGACGGGGCCGGCGTCGCCCTCGCTGGCGGGCAGCTCACCTTGGACCAGTGCGTCCTCATCGACAACACCGCCCTCGGCGACGGGGGCGGCGTCCACGCGGTCGGCGCGAACCCGGTGGAGATCTCCGACAGCCGCTTCGGCGGGAACGAGGCCCACACAGGCGGCGCGGTGAACCTGGCGGGCGACAGCGCCTACGCCTTCGCGGCGCAGCTCACCGGGAACGTCTTTGAGGGGAACCTCGCCGACACCCGCTCGGCGCTCGCGGTGGTCAGCTACGGCGACCTCACCTTCCGGCAGAACCTCGTCTGCGACAACGAGGCCTTGAACCAGCAGACCATCGGCGCCTCCGGCTCGGGCACCGCGAGGCGCTGGGAGAACAACCTCTTCCTCCGCAACCACGCCGATGTCTACTCCGGTCTGTACCTGAGCGGCAGCTACACCGACACCCTGAGCCACAACACCTTCCTCCTCCAGAGCGCGGGGGCCTTGCTCCTCGACGGCGCCAGCGCGCAGATGGAGAACAACGTCTTCGCCTGGACCGGCGCGGGCTACGGGGTGGAGCTGTCTGGCCTGGCCACCTACACCCCGGTGGGGGCCTCGGTGTGGCTGGAGAACCTCCCCGCCCACCGGTCGGATGGGTCCCCCGCCGCCCCCCCCGATCACGCGCTGCCGGACGGCTCGCCCCTGATCTACGAGGACCCGAGCACCATGCCCTGCGGGTGGTACACCGCCTTCCCCGGCGGTCCGCTCGACGGGAACGACGCGCTCTCGTACGGTTCCAGCCAGCACAACCCCGGCCCCACCTTACTCCTCGGCGCGACCGGGGGAGACCACGCGCCGAGCGCCCTGTGGACGGACGGAGACCTCGACGGCGCCTACCCGGCCTACGACTGTGACGACAGCGACGCGCAGGTCTCCCCCGACGACGCGGAGGTCATCGGCGACGGCCTCGACAATGACTGCGACCCCTCCACCTCGGACACGGACCCCGACGCGGACGGGGACGGCTTCCCCGCCTCCGCCGACTGCGACGACGCCAACCCCCTCATCTACCCCGGCGCCCCCGAGCGCTGTGACGGCGTGGACGACGACTGCGACGGGCTCCCGGAGGCGGAGAGCGCCTGCGCCTGCGACCTCTTCGGCTACGGCGTCCACAGCTACGCCTTCTGCCAAGCCACCGTGCAGTGGTCGTCTGCCCGCGAGGCCTGCGGCGCCCTTGGCATGGACCTGCTGGTCATGGACGACGCGGCAGAGGCGGTCTGGGCCGGGTTCATCGTCGACGGGGCGAGCGAGACCTGGTGCGGCGCCAATGACCTCGACGCGGACGGGGTGTTCACCTGGGCCGGAGCACCCCTCAACAGCTGGTTCGGCTGGGCGGGGGAGGAACCGAACAACGCGGGGGGCTCCGAGTACTGCGTCGCCTTCTACGGGAACGGGCTGCTCAACGACCAGACCTGCACCCGACTCAACCCCTTCGTGTGCGAGCAGACCTGCCAGGACCTCGACGGAGACGGGTACCTCGACGAGACCTGCGGGGGCGACGACTGCGACGACGGCGACGACACCGTGTCCCCGGGCGCCGACGAGCAGTGGTACGACGGCGTGGACCAGGACTGCGACGGCGCCTCGGACTTCGACCAGGACGGCGACGGCTACGCGCGCGACGCAGACGGCGGGGACGACTGCGACGACGAGGACCCCGCGATCTCCCCCGAGGGGGCCGAGGTGCCCTACGACGGCACGGATCAGGACTGCGATGGCGACGACCTCCTCGATCAAGACGGCGACGGACACGACGCGGACTTCGCCGGCGGAGACGACTGCGACGACCAGGACCCCGCCACCCATCCGGGGGTGGACGAGGCCTGGTATGACGGCGTCGACCAAGACTGCGACGGCGCCTCGGACCTCGACCAGGACGGCGACGGGCACGACGCGGACTTCGCCGGTGGAGACGACTGCGACGACGACGACCCCCTCGCCTACCCAGGCGCCGC